>JAGRJB010000105.1 GCA_020442965.1 Pseudomonadales bacterium | reverse complement strand
AGTCGAGCACATGCACGAATCGTTAGCGTGGACGGACGGTGTGATGTTAGGTCGCGAGGCCTATCATCGACCGATGATTCTGCATGCGATGGATCTGGCGCTTGGGCGGGCGCAGCCGGGTGCTGTTACGTTCAATGGTGTCATCGAGCGGATGACCGCCTATTGTGAGCACGAAGTTGGCCGCGGCGAGCGTCTGAGCAATATCACCCGGCACATGCTTGGGCTGCGATCCGGGCGGCCCGGCGCTCGGCTGTTCCGGCGTTCGCTGAGTGAGGATGCGCGGCTGCCGGGAGCGACGCCAGCGCTATTGGCGACTGCTGCGGCGGCCGCTAGCTCGGCGTTCAGTTCGGTGATGGAGTCGTAGGCAGCCGTCCCCAGCTACCTGGTAGCTGGGCCGCGAGATACGCGCTGACCGCGTAGACGGCCGAGGCTTGGCGAATATGCTCCGGATCCACCTGTGCGAGGGTGTCGTTAGCCGTGTGGTGTACGTCGAAGTAATGGGTTGCGTCGAGTTGGGGTCCGAGCAAAGGCATGCCGAGGCGACGTAATGGACCGATGTCGGCACCGCCATTCGTTTCGTTGCTGCCGGGCTCGACTCCGAGCGGTGCCAAGAGCTCCTGCATGGCCTGAATGGCGGGTAACAATTCCGCTGGCACTCGACTGGCCAACTTCAAAACCGGTCCGGCGCCCAAGTCAGCTTCCATGCCGATCGCATGACGCGTGAATTCTTCACCTATCTTGTCAGCGTAGGCGCGTGATCCTGACAACCCGAATTCCTCATTGGCAAACAACACGACCCGAATCGTTCTTCGCGGTTTAGGAGTCATTTCCTTGATAAGCTTTGCCGCAGTCATCGTGATGGCCACGCCGGCACCGTCATCCAGTGCGCCCGTGCCTGGATCCCACGAATCGAGATGGGCGCCGAGTACCACGATTTCTGCGTCGCTGTCCGTACCGGGAATTTCGCCGATGACATTGGCCGATAGTGTCTGTGGCAGATCGCGTGCCGTCAGCATCATCGATACGCGCACCGGTTTGCCAGCCGCAACTTGACGCTCGAGCGCGTCCGCGTCGGGATTGGAGAGCGCGACCGCGGGGATACGCGGTGCCGAGATGTTGTAGCTCAACGCGCCGGTGTGGGGGAATCGGTTCGGGCTGGTGCCAATGGAGCGAATGACGACGCCGATCGCCCCGAGTGCCGCCGCGGCACTCGGTCCTTGCGTACGCACCTGCACTGCCTTACCGTAACCGCGCCCGTCGGGCGTGCGCTCGGTAGGCCCATTGAAAAAGACAATGCGATCTTTGACCGCTCCAGGCGCAAGCGCGGCCAGTGTAGCAAGATCGCGGACCATGACGATTTCGGCTTCGATTCCGCTGTCGGGCGTGCCAATGCTCCCGCCGAGTGCCAAGACCGGCATGCCTTGCGGGTAGGGCTCGCGCACCGCAAATGTCGCGGTCCCACGCACCCAATGGGGAACAACGACGTCCATGCGACGCACGTTGCTGAAACCCAGTTGGCGCATTTTGCGTTCTGCCCATTCGACGGCCGCTGGATCACCCGATGAGCCGGCCGCGCGCGGGCCAACCTCGGTTGTGAGTGAGCTGACCAGTTCGAAGGCCGTGTTGTCGATCAGTGCACGATCGCGCAGCGCTGCCGCGGCGGCAAGATCTTCCGGGCGCAGTGTCTGGGCGACTGTGTAGCTGCCGATGAGTGGGGCGAGCAATGATGTCGCCAAAATAGTTGCGGTCTTGAACATTGCCGAACGTCCTAATGGTGCGCAGCGGGGGCTGTCAGCTAGATGCATGTAATTATGACAGCTTGGCGTATAATCGGGCCGCGAAGCAACCGAGAGCCATGGGCAAAGACATCGAACTCGCTATTCTATTCGCCGACGTGGTCGGCTCCACGCGGCTCTACGAGCAGCTCGGAGACCAGCGTGCGCGCGAGCTCGTGGCCATTTGCATCAACGTCATGCGCGCCGCGACGGAGCAGAATAACGGCACGGTCATCAAGACGATGGGCGACGAGGTCATGGCAACGTTTCCGACTGCGAACGATGCCCTGAACGCTGCGGCGCAAATGCAAAAGGCGGTGTCGACCAGCACCGCGCTCGAGATCGAAGGGCAGCCGGTCGCCATCCGTATCGGTTGTCACGCGGGGCCGGTAGTGCTCGAGAATCGCGACGTATTCGGCACGACCGTGCACACTGCCAACCGTATGACGAGTCAGGCCAAGGCGGGCCAGATTGTCACTACTCATGCGATGGTCGAGTTGTTATCGCCGGAGTGGCGCGCGGCCACTCGGCAGATTGATATTGCTACGCTCAAGGGGCAGGGCGCCGAGGTGCTGCTGTTCGAGGTGATGTGGCAGACCGATGACATCACCAGCATGCTGCCATCGGTCGCGCTGGCCGCCCGCGAGTCGCGCAAGGCGCTGCGTATACGATTGGCGTGCGACGGGCGTGAAGTCCTGCTCGATGAGCAGCGCCAACATGTGACGATCGGCCGTGCTGACGACAACGACCTTGTCATACGCGGCAACCTCATTTCACGGCTGCACGCGCGGGTTGAGATTTCGCGCAACAAGTTCGTGGTGACCGATCAGAGCACGAACGGCACGTTCGTGCGCACGGTTGACGGCGAAGAAGCTTTCGTGCGCCGCGACAGCATGCAGATCAAAGGCGAAGGACTCATCGGCCTCGGCAAGGTACCGGAAGAGTCGTCGCCGCAGTCCATTCGCTATTATTGCGAAGAACCCTAGGTTTCGAAAGTCAGGTCAGCAGCCGCTTTTCGATCTTGTCGAGTTCTGCGCGCATCTCCGGCGGCACTCGCGCGCCAAACTCCTGCAAATAATCGCGCATGTCCGCGACCTCTTTCGTCCACGCGCCGCGATCAACTGTTAGCAACGCCTGCAAAGTCTTGGGATCCAGATTCAGTCCCTGCAGGTTGAGATCCGCCGGACGCGGCAGCGCTCCGATAGCGCTGTCGGTGGCCTGAGCTTGGCCGGTCGCGCGTTTGAGCATCCATTCAAGAACGCGAAGGTTGTCACCGAAGCCCGGCCACATGAACTTGCCGTCCGCATCGCGACGGAACCAGTTGACGTGGAATATGCGCGGCGGATTGCTCAAGCGTGAGCCTATCGAGAGCCAGTGGCGCCAGTAGTCGCCGAAGTTGTAGCCGGCGAATGGCTTCATCGCCATCGGGTCACGTCGCACGATGCCGACCTGTCCCGTGGCCGCCGCAGTCGTTTCGGACGCGACGCTTGCGCCGACCACAACGCCGTGTGCCCAATCGCGCGCCTCATAAACGAGCGGCGCGACTTCGCGGCGCCGACCGCCGAATACAATTGCGGAAATTGGTACACCGCGCGGATCTTCCGCCGCTGGTGAGTAGCTTGGATTCTGGGTAGCCGCGACCGTGAAGCGCGAATTGGGATGCGCGGCTGGGCCGTTCTTTGGGTCGTATGGTCGGCCTTGCCAGTCGATGGCTGGCCTGCCTTTGACTCGCCCCTCCCACCACGGCTGCTGGTCGTCCGTGAGAGCCACGTTGGTAAAGAGCGTATTGTGCCGAATCATTCGATAGGCGTTACGATTGGTCGCCTCGTTAGTGCCCGGAACCACGCCAAAGTAGCCGGCCTCCGGGTTGATCGCATAAAGGCGACCATCGGGGCCTGGATGCAGCCAGGCGATGTCATCGCCCACGGTGCGCACCTTCCAGCCCGGCATCGAATCGGGCGGAATCAACATCGCGAGGTTGGTTTTGCCGCAAGCTGATGGAAAGGCGGCTGCGATGTAGTGTGTTTCGCCTTGCGGGTTTTCGAGGCCGACGATCAGCATGTGTTCGGCCAGCCAGCCTTCGGTGCGCGCTTGCCAGCTGGCGATGCGCAGCGCGTGACACTTCTTGCCCAACAGAGCATTGCCGCCGTAGCCCGAGCCGAAGCTCTCGATTGCGAGCTCTTCCGGAAAATGCATGATGAAGCGTCGTTCCGGATCGAGTTCGCCGATGGAGTGCAGGCCCTTGACGAATGTGCCATCGCGCGCGATGCGTTCGAGCGCCGGACGGCCCATGCGCGTCATGATCGCCATGTTGATGACGACGTAGGCGCTGTCGGTTATCTCGACGCCGCAGCGAGCATAGGGGGAGTCGATCGGGCCCATGCAATAGGGCACTACATACAGCGTGCGGCCCTTCATGCAACCGCGAAACAGGTTGCGCATCTTGCGATGCGCCTCGCTCGGGTCCATCCAATGGTTGTTAGGACCGGCGTCCTCTGGCTTGGTCGTGCAGATAAATGTGAGATGTTCGACTCGCGCCACGTCGGACGGATCGGAGCGGGCCAGCAGGCAGTCCGGAAAGACTTCCTCGTTCAGCCGCTGAAGTTCGCCACTTGCTACCAGTTGCTGCTTGAGTTGCTCGAGCTCGACTGCACTGCCGTCGCACCAGTGCACATGATCGGGTTGTGTGAGTTGCTTGACCGATTGCACCCATTCGGTGACACCGCGGGACAAATCGCTGAGGGAGGCGAAGCTCTGCGGGGCTGTGGCCATCATCCGTCCGTTTTGTGACGCCAGCGGCCGAAGCGGGCCCGTTCTGACTGGACAAGCATTATAGCCGCTGCGCGCCGAATGGGCTCGTCAGGGAAAGCCGCAAGCAGCATTTCGGTGCTGATTGGCAACTTGACTGACGCGAAATGGTCCCGCAGTCCGGCCCCGTCGTGCGGAATGAGGTCGGCTGAGCACAGGAAATGCGCCGGAATTATGTGACAGGCCTCCCACGTGGCGACTTATTGCCGGGTCGCTGTGACTGCAATCACAGGGCTCGAGTACGCGCGTTCCTATGATGGTAGCGAGAGATTGAGGAGTACGTCGTGATCCGGAAGGACTTGGTTGTTCTGGCGCTGGCGTCGGCGTCGGCGTTGACAGGCTTGCTTGCCGCGGGTAGTGCCCGTGCCGCCGGCGTGCCCGCGGGAACCGATATCGAGAACACTGCGGTCGTCAACTACAGCGTCGGCGGCAGCGCGCAGTCCATCAGCTCAAACACGGTCACCGTGAAAGTTGCTGAAATTCTCGACGTTGTCGTCACGCTACAGAGTCCGACCGCCAGCGTAGCGCCGGGTGATACGCGGCAAGAACTCGTCTATCGGGTCACCAATTCTGGCAACGGGCCCGAGGCATTCCTGCTGACCCCGACGAGTACTCTCACGGGCGATCAATTCGACCCGGTGCCCGCCGTACCCGCGATCTACTTCGATACCGACAATAGTGGCGACCTCAGTGCCGCCGATACGCCCTACGTGGCTGGCAGCAACGACCCACTGCTGCAGCCCGATGCGTTCGTCACGGTCCTCGTTGTAAATGACATCCCGACGGGGCTTGCGAGCGGCAATCGTGGGCGTTCACAACTAACGAGTGCCGCCCGCACCGGCACCGGCGTGCCCGGTGCCGTGTTCGCGGGTCAGGGCGTCTCCGGCACCGACGCGGTCGTCGGGACCACGGGCGCTGATGCCGACGCGATCGGTGAGTACGTGGTCTCGGGCGTCAGCGTGTCGGCGGTCAAGTCACAGAGCGTCACCGATCCCTTTGGCAGCAATCGGCCGCTACCGGGCGCCCGCATCATCTATCAGATTGTGGTCGCCGCCACTGGCACTGGTACAGCGAACGGCGCTGCGTTCACGGACGCCATTCCGGCTAACACAAGCTTCGTGGCGGGCTCGATCGAATTGAATGGTACGGCGCTCACGGACGCTGCCGACAGCGATGTCGGGGCGTACACCGCGACGCCGGTCCCGCAGATCAGCGTCCAGCTCGGCAATCTGACGCAGGCCAGTGGGCCGCAGACGATTCGCTTCGCCGTCACCATCAACTGATCAGTTGTCACAGGAGACTAATATGAAGAAGGGGATTTCGGTGAGTATCGCCAGTGCACTGCTGCTGGCATTTGCCGCCGCCGGTCAGGCGGCGAGCCAGAGTACCGTTGACGCAACCGCGCGGAACGACGCGCCGCGCGGTGGTTGTATCGTCCTGAAAACCGTTGCAGAAATGGAGCAGGTCTACACTGCCGAGAACGGCGCAGCCGCGAAACGATTGGTGCCGGCTGCCAAAGTAGTGCCCGGCGGCGAAGTTGTCTGGACTGTCACGGCGAGTAATGTCTGTGACAAGCCGGCCGACAAGGTCGCAATCGACAATCCAGTACCCGATCATATGCGTTACGTTGCCGACAGCGCGATGGGCCCTGGGACCGACATCGCGTTCTCGCTCGACGGTCAAAAGTTCGCGGCACCCGAAGCGCTCACCGTGCGCGGCGCCGACGGCGCCGAGCGCGCAGCGCGCGCCGACGAATACGCATTCATCCGCTGGACCTTCAAGAATGCACTGCAGCCAGGCTCGGTTGCATTCGCCCGATTTCGCGCGGTCGTCAAGTAGGCGCCGGCCGCTAACCACTTTTGTATTGTAATCCCCGAGGAGTCTCCATGAGTCTCGATATCAAACACCTCGCGCGCGCCGCAACGCTCTTGTTTGGGCTCGCCGCGCTCGGTGTGTCGCAACAGGCGCTTGCGGTCGGCACGGCCGCGAACACATCCATCAACAACCGCGCCACAGTCAATTTCGCGGTCAACGGCGTCGCCCAAGCGCCAATCGAGTCGTCGCCTACTGGTAATTCCGTGCCCGGTGTCAACAATGGCGCGAACACAACGTTCGTGGTCGATAATCGTATCGACCTGACGGTTACTGAGCTGTCTGGAAATGCAACCGGCACGACGCCAGGACAGCCGAACGGTGTCACCGCGTTCACTGTCACCAATACGAGCAACGCGCCGCAAGGCTACCAGCTTTCGCCGACGAACCTCACCGGTGGGTCCCTTTTCAGTGCCACAGATGTGTTCGACATGAGCAATCTGCGTGTGTTCGTCGACGCCAACAACAATGGCACGTACGAGCCTGCAACCGACACGGCAACTAACATCAACACGCTGGCGCCGGATACCGGCGTGGTCGTGTTCTTGGTCGCTGATACTCCGATTACCGCAACCAATGGCCAGGCGGCCAATGTCCGGCTGACCGCACGTACAGCGGCTCCAGGTAGCAACGGCGCGACGCTGATGACCCAGACCGCCGGTGCTGAAACGCCCGGCACGGTCGATGTCGTGTTCGGCGATGGTACCGCTGGTGGCAACGTGGCGCGCGACGGGCAGGGATTTGCCGACGACCAGTACATCGTTTCTTCGGCGACGCTCACCGTCTCCAAGGCACGCACGGTTGTTAGCGACCCATTCAATGGAACGAGCAACCCGAAGTCGATTCCCGGCGCTGTTCTCGAGTACGCCGTTACGGTTGTGAATGCGGGTGGCACGGCGGCCACGGGCGTCGTGATCACTGATCCGGTACCGGCCAACACGACATTTGCCAACGGCACGTACAATGCGGGTGCATCGAACGTT
>JAGRJB010000104.1 GCA_020442965.1 Pseudomonadales bacterium | reverse complement strand
TGCGCCCTCGGGCTGGACCGGCGCCGGTTATACGAACCCGCGCGCCGCCGCGCCGTTCGCCATTCTCGACACGGTTTATCGAGCCTATAATCTGGTGCTGACTGCCGCCCCCAACACGAGCTTTCTCGCGCTGGACCTGTTCTGGAGCCCGGGTAATCGAGCCGGTGGTGGCGACTGCCAGGCGGATCGTACGTCGATCGCGACGGGCGTAATCTGCACCACCTTTTACCTCGCACCGGTCGCCAATCCCGGCGCGGATCGTCCGGATTCCGGGATTTACATCCTGGGCTCCGCTAATGACGATTCCGATGAATTCGATCAGCACGTGATCGCGCACGAGTGGGGGCACTACTACCAACAAACATTTTCGCGCGACGATAGCGTCGGTGGGCCACACGGCTTCAGCGACCGACTCGACTTCCGCCTGGCGTTCAGCGAAGGCTGGGGCAATGCGTTTTCGGCGATGGTGCTCAACGACTCGAACTATCGAGACAGCGCGGTGGTCGCGGGTCAGCAGCGATCGTTCGGGTTCGATCTCGAAAGCAACCCCGGTGCGACTGCGGCGTCGATTGGCTGGTTCAGCGAGAATTCGATCCAATCGCTGCTCTGGGACTTTTACGATGATGGGGTCGACGGTATCGATACAGTGGCGCTTGGCTTCACGCCGATTCATGAGGTCATGACCACCGAGTTGCGCAGCGGCGTCGCGTTTTCCACCATTTACCCATTCGTCGATGCATTGCGCGGTCGTGTCCCGGCCGCGGATGCAACGATAGCTGCGCTGACGCGCAATCAGCAGATCGGTCTGCAACGCGGCGACGCGTTCGGCATTGCCGAAACAAACGCTGGCGGCGATCTCAGAAATCTGCCCCTTTACAAATCGATTTCGTTAGGCGGGGCGCAGCGCGTCTGTTCGACCATCGCGCCGAATGGCACGATCAACAAAGTTGGCGTGTACCAGTTTCTGCGCTTCGATCTGACGACTACCAACAATGTTAGCGTGAGTGTGCAAGGCCCTCCCAGTCAGGCGGGGTTACGCGATGCCGATCCTGACGTCATCGTCTACCGCGCCGGCAAGGTCGTTGGATTGAACGATGATCGGGGCATCAGCAGCGCCGTGTCGATCACGGGAGCGGCACCCGGAACGTACCTGATCGAGGTTTATGAATACTCAAATGTGGATCCGTCCGCAGGTGCACGCGGCGACACGTGCATCGATGTCGCTCTACGGGCAAACTAGCGTGTCGCTTGGAGGAGTTTGCATGATGGGCAGGCTACGGTTTGCAGAGTTCGCACTCGCGGCGGTTGCCGCGCTCGTACTCGTCGGTTGTGGTGATTCGCCGGATCCGGCAGCGACGGTTCCGGGGCCGGACAGCGCGCAGGTGGCCAAGGTGCGGCGCGAGGCGGCCACGCAAACCGAGAACATGGTGGCGGCGGTAGCCGCTGGCAAGCCTGGCGCCCCGATCGATGTCCGCTTCGATGTGACCACCAAGCCGCGGCTCGGTGAGCCACTCGAGATCAAGGTAGCGGTGGTGCCGCTCAGCGCCGTCGCGCGGCTGCACGTTGTGTTTCAGGGCAATGACGGTTTGACCGTGACGTCGAACGGCGAATTGGGCCCGCTCGACAAGCCGAAGGTGGGCGCGATCATCCGGCACGTCGTGACGGTAGTGCCGCGCAGTGAGGGCGTATTCACGTTGTCGGCCGTGGCGGTCACGGAAGAAGGGGATGCCAACATGTCCCGCTCGTTCGCGATGCCGCTGATCGTCGGTGTGCCCGATGCTGCGATGAACAAGACGACGAGTGCGGCGAAGGACGCGACGGGCCAGTCGATCCAATCGCTACCGGCCGTCGAAACACCGCACTAGAGCTCGCCCGCGGGGGTGACCCCGGCTGCGAGCGGCGGCGCGCGATGGAAATCGGGAGCCCGGTCACGCGCGAACCCGCGATCGAGCCCTATGATGCGGGCTTGCATTAGGTCGCATTCTTATGTCAAACACCGGGGCGCAGGCTCCAATCGACATTCACGCGGTTCGGGAACCGGACCCGAATACCCAGTCGACGTTTGTCGCGGACGACACGATCCCGGCTGGCTTTTCCCTGCGTCGTTTGCACGCGACCTTGAAGCAGCAGTTACGCACGCTGCGCAGCGCGTCCCGCAGCGATCGGATCGACGTACGTGCGCTCTTGCAGGTTGTTAGTAGTTGTTATGAACGCTTCGACGACGAGCGCCGCGGTATGGTGCGTTCGATGCAGCTCATGTCGGACGAGGCGCGCGTCCTGGGATCGGATCATGGTGTCGGCGGGCTCGAGCATCTGCGGGTCATTCTCGATCACATCAAGGACGTCGTCATTACGGTCGGTGCGGAAGGCGCGATCGAGACGGTCAATCCGATGGCCGAGCGGATCTTTGGATATGCGTCCTCGGAAATTTTCGGGCGCGGACTCGAATTGTTGTTACCGGAGATCGCGATCGGAGGCACGGTCGCCGAGGGTTTGGCGACGCTGGCCGCCGCGTGCGATTCCAGCGGCGCCGGCATGCCGAGCGACGAACTCATTGCGCGTCGCAAAGATGGCGGACGGTTCACCGCGGAGATCGCGGTCAGTAGCGCGCGTACCGGGCGAGCGCAGGTGTATGTCGTATGCCTGCGAGACGTGTCGGAACGATTGAATAGTGAACGCCAGCTACGCGAGAGTGAAGCGCGTTTTCGTACGTTGGTCGACAATGCACCCGAAGCGATTCTGGTCCTCGACGTCGACGCCAATCGCTTTGTCGACGCCAACGAGAATGCGACAAGTTTCTTCGGGTATGCGCGCGATGCGCTCTTGTCGATGAGCCCGGAGGATATCAGCGCCGATTTCCAGAACGATGGTCTGCCGACGGTCGGACCGGTACGAGGCTATGTCGATCGCGCCATGGCGGGCGAACCGCAGACACTCGAGTGGTTGCACCGCCATGCGAGCGGACAGGAAGTGCTGTGCGAGGTGCGACTCGTACAGCTACCGAGTTCGCAAGGCAGACTGCTGCGTGCGAGCATCACGGATATCCGGAGTCGCAAGCGTCAGGAGCTTATTACCCACGGCGAACGTGCGGTATTCGAATGTCTCGCCAGCCACTCGCCACTCGAGCAGGCGCTGCAGTCGATCGCGCACCTGATTGAGTCGGTCTATCCGCGCTATCGCTGCGCGATCAGCTTGCTCTCGCCAGACCGATCCAGCTTACGTCTAATGGTGGCGGCGTCATTGCCGCCGAGATTGCGCGCCGTACTCGATGACAGCGCCATCGACTTGCGCCGCGGTACCTGCGCGGCGGCCCTGTATCTCGGTCGGGCGGTAGTCGCGGCTGACATTGCAACCGATCCGTACAGCACCGAGCGCCGCGATATCTTGTTAGAGGCTGGCATCCGGGCGATGTGGTCGGTGCCGATCAAGGACGCGGGTGGCAAGTTGCTCGGATCGATTGCCATTTGCTCACCGTCGACGGGCTCGCCGGATGCGGCGGAGAGTGAGTTGCAGGCTCACGCTGCGCGGTTGGCCGGCATTGCGGTCGAGCGTAGTGTCGCCGAAGAGGCCCTGCGCAAGTCCGAAGCACGCTTTCGCGGGCTGTTCGAAACCGTCATGGAGGGTGTCTTTCAGACGACGCACGACGGCCAGGTGACTTCGGTGAATGATGCGCTGGTGCGCATGCTTGGCTACGATTCGCCCCAGGAGTTGTACGCCTTGCCGAGCGTGGCGATGCTCTATTGGAAGGCGAACGATCGACGTCAGCTTGTGCATGAACTCCTGGAGCATGGTTCGGTGCGCGCGCGCGAGGTCGCGCTGCGACGGCGTGACGGGTGTCAGGTGTTCGCCCTGGCCAGTATCCGCGCTATCCATGACGCGAGCGGCGCGATCGTCTCGCTGGAGGGGACACTTGCCGATATCACGGAGCGCAAGCTCGCCGAACAGGCAGTTTTTGCCGAGCGCGATCGTGCCCAGGTGACCCTGCAGTCGATCGGCGATGCCGTCATCTCCACGGATGCGGAAGGCTGCGTCGATTATCTCAATCCAGTGGCTGAGCGACTGACCGGCTGGACACTCGGCGTGGCGCGCGGTAGAGCGGTCGAGGAAGTGCTGGTACTGGTGGACGAATCCACTCGCGAACCGCTCGGCGGGTTGTTACGACGCGTCCTGACCGATGGTGAGGCGACCGAACCGTCGGATGCGCGCGTGCTCGTCAACCGGCACGGGCAGGATGTGGCGATCCAGGACTCCGCCACACCGATTCGCAACCGTGACGGCAAGATCACGGGCAGCGTGATCGTTTTCAGCGATGTTACCCACGAGCGGCGCTTGAAGCGCGCGCTGTCTTATCAGGCGAGCCACGATGCGCTCACAGGGCTCATCAACCGGCGCGAGTTCGACTTGCGGCTCGAGATGGCTGTAGCGACGGCGCAGCGCTGCAAAGCGGAGTTTGCGCTGCTGTATGTCGATCTGGATCAATTCAAATTGATCAACGACACCTGTGGACACAGCGCCGGCGATCGCTTGCTACGCGACATCACCAGCGTACTGCAAACGCGTGTGCGCGCCGCGGATACGATCGCCCGTTTAGGGGGCGACGAGTTTGGCGTGTTGCTCGAGAACTGCTCGATCGAGCAGGCCGAGAAGGTGGCCGAGAATGTCCGCGAGGCGATCCACGGCTATCGATTCAGCTGGGCCGACACCAAGTTGTCGGTCGGCGCCAGCATCGGCGTCGTGCAGATCAATGATCAAACGGTCAGCGCGGCCGCGGCACTCAGTGCCGCCGATGTCGCTTGTTATGCGGCCAAGGATGGCGGCCGCAACCGGGTGCACGTTTACGAGAGCGATGCGGGTTCCAATCGTCATCGTGAAATGCAATGGGTGTCGCGAATTACCCGCAGCGTCGAAGATAACAGGCTGCGGTTGTTCTCGCAGGAAATCGTCGCGCTCGCGTCTGTTAGCCCGATCGCCAATTATCACGAGCTCACGGTCCGGTTGTGCGACGAGTCGGGCACGATCGTCATGCCGAACGAGTTCATTCCTGCGGCCGAGCGCTACAACATCATGTCGATGGTCGACGGCTGGGTGGTCGCACGCGCGATCGAACTTCTGCAAGGTCGGCTCGACCGCAATCAGAGCCTGCCGATGCTCGCGGTCAATCTCTCGGGGACGTCGCTCAGCAACGAGGACTTTCTCGAATTCATCGTTGGGCGTCTTGCCGATGAACGAATCGCTGGCGGCTTGTGCTTCGAAATTACCGAGACCGCGGCCGTATCGAGTCTG
Source organism: Pseudomonadales bacterium (assembly GCA_020442965.1). Classification (GTDB taxonomy): domain Bacteria; phylum Pseudomonadota; class Gammaproteobacteria; order Steroidobacterales; family Steroidobacteraceae; genus CADEED01. The sequence continues at coordinate 411 of JAGRJB010000104.1, read as the reverse complement.
GCGAACGCCGTGTACTTCATGCGCGAGTTGAAGGCGCGTGGCTGCCGCTTCGCACTGGACGACTTCGGCAGCGGTTTGTCATCATTCATGTACCTGAAAACGCTGCCGGTTGATTTCCTCAAGATCGACGGCCAGTTCATCGCGCAGATCGAGCGTGACAGTGTGGATCGAAGCATGGTCGAGGCGATCGCCAAGGTGGGCGAGGGCGCGGGCAAACAGACCGTGCTGCTGCCCGCCAATGCGCTTGACGCCTTTGCCGATGCCTTCGGGCTCTTGAAGGGGAAACCGAAATGATCTGGGAGATCTGGTGGGCCTGGGTCGCGGCCGGGCTGGTGCTGGCGATCCTCGAGCTGTTCGCGCCCGGCTTCATCTTTGTCGGTTTCGCCGTCGGCGCGGTGGCGGTCGGGCTGC
>JAGRJB010000103.1 GCA_020442965.1 Pseudomonadales bacterium | reverse complement strand
GAGGCACCCTATCGGTTGGTCATCGCACGTGACGCCGCATTCGCCGACGTGGCGGTTGAACGCAACGCTCTGGTTGGCGGTTCGGCGACGCTCGTGGAGCTGGAGCCCGGCCACTACTACTGGCGCATGGCTGCCCTGCGTCCAGATGGCACCGCTGGACCCTGGGGCGAGACCCGCGCGTTCTCCCAAAAGGCGCCGCCGGCGAGTCCGGAGCTGATCGAGCTGCAGCCGCGTGTCGCGGTCGTTAGTTGGGCCGGTGAGCCAGGGCAATCCTTCCGGGCGCAGCTCGCGCGCGAGCCGACGTTCGAGAAGCCGTTGCACGATGAGCCGCTCGCAGCTACCAGCTGGCGGATTGCTGTTGCCGGTCCCGGCAAATACTACGTACGCGTGCAGGCGACCGACGCCGATGGCTATGTCGGTCCGTGGAGTGCAGCGAGTACCTTCGAAGTACCGGCGCCCCGTTGGATTCGGTGGATGACAGTGGTTTCGTTCCTGCCGCTGTTGCTGTGACCCCCGGAAAGCCCGCCCGGTACGCGGTGCTCAGGCAGTGGGCGCTGCTGTTAGCCGCACTGAGTGTGCTTGCCAGCGCGGCGATCTGGTCGGACGCATTGTGGCGCGCCGATTCGGTCGCGTACGACCTGAGTGTGCCGCAGGGCACCGATCCGGGCGACATGGTGATCGTCGCGATCGACGATGCCAGCATCGCGGAACTGGGCCGCTGGCCGTGGCGACGTGCGGTGCTGGCGATGGGTCTAGAGCGCATTGCACGCGCGCAGCCACGCGGCGTGCTACTGGATATATTATTGTTGGAGCCTGACACTGTCGGTCGGGATGACGACGCTGTGCTCGCCGCCGCGATCGCCAAGAACAAGCCGACCGTCCTGCCGCTGGCGCTTGGCTTGGGGCCCGGCGGGCAGTTGGCCGAGTTGTTACCCATCGAGCCGGCACGCAGTGCCGCAACCGCCATCGGGCACGCGCACCTTGAACTCGATCGTGACGGGATCGCGCGCAGCGTTTTCCTGCGCGAGGGATTGCACACGGCGCGCTGGCCACACGTCGCATTGGCGCTGCTCGAGGCGCTCGGCGAGCACTACGATCTGGCGCGACGCGCGGCACGCAATCCGCACGGCGCAGAGCCTGGCCGAGCCTGGAGTCGCGACTATCAGGTCATGATTCCCTTCGTCGGACCGCCCGGAACCATCGAGCGGATTTCGTTCGCCGATTTGCTGCGCGGGGCGGTCGCGACGCGCGAACTCACGGGCCGCATCGTGCTCGTCGGCGCAACGGCGCAAGGTTTAGGTGATGCCTATCCAACCTCCCAGTCCGGTGAGGGACGGGCCATGCCGGGCGTGGAGGTCAGTGCCAACGTGCTCGCCATGCTGCGTAGCGGCAAGGCCATGCAACGGGTGCCGGCCAGCGCGGAGCATTTGCTGGCTTGGACGACATTGTTAGTGGTATTTCTGGGGTTCTTGCGTCTGACGCCGCGCGGTTCATTGTTGCTGGTATTCGCGCTCCTGATTCTTCTGCCGCTGGCGGCGGTGTGGACACTGCGAGCGACCGGCTGGTGGTGGCCGGCAACGCCGGCGCTGGCCGCTTTGTTAGTGGC
>JAGRJB010000102.1 GCA_020442965.1 Pseudomonadales bacterium | reverse complement strand
GATGACGACGACGATGACGACGATTGGGACGATGACGATGACGATGACGACGCGGACGACGAAAGCAAAGATCGTTACTGAAGCGATCACGTCTGCATGAGTTGCGTCGCATGAGCGAATCGGGCGACGGCTGGTACCACGAGAAAGAATCCGCCTGGCTCTATCTGCAAGTCGCCGCTGTCGAGCCAGACGCGGTCAAGCGCGATCTGTTCGTGAAGCTGGCTGCCACGGCCGAAGATCAGGCTAACAAGTGGCTCGCGGCGCACCCCGGCAGCAGCCCGGTGTTCCAACCCGCGCTGCGCGCGCGCGTGGTGGCCAAACTGGCCAAGTGGTTAGGCCCGGGCAACGTCCGCCCGGTGCTGGCCGCCATGAAGCTGCGCGGCCTCTCTATCTACACCAGCCCGAGGGCAACGGTCGGCCATGCAATGCCGGTTTCCGTCGCGGAAGTCGGGCAGCGCCATACCGGCATCGCAGGCGGCAACCTGCGCGCGGCAGTGTTCGGCGCCAACGACGGTCTCGTGTCCAATGCGAGCCTGTTGCTCGGCGTCGTGGGCGCAGGTGCCGCTAGCGAGACCGTACTGATGACCGGTCTTGCAGGGCTCCTCGCGGGAGCGCTCTCGATGGCGGCGGGAGAGTATGTCTCGGTTCGTTCGCAGCGCGACATGTACGAGTATCAGATGGAACTCGAGCGCGAGGAGCTGGCCGAATATCCCGAAGCCGAAGCAGAAGAACTTGCACTGATTTACAACGCGCGCGGCATCGAAATGGAGCAGGCACGCAGTTTGAGCACCGCTTTGCTGGCAAATCCTGAACACGCGCTCGATGTGCTGGCGCGCGAAGAACTCGGCCTCAACCCGGATAATCTCGGCTCGCCCTGGGGCGCCGCCACGTTTTCGTTCATTGCATTCGCATCAGGCGCGCTCGTGCCGCTGCTACCAATTTTCTTCCGGGTGGCCCAGTCGCATTTCATCAGTGCAGTCGCGGGCACCACGTTGACCGCGCTTTTCATGATCGGCATGGTTCTCAGCCTGTTCACCGGGCGACACGCGCTGCTCGGCGGCTTGCGAATGGTAGCCATCGGCGGCGGCGCGGGGTTGATCGCTTATTTTGTCGGGCGCTCGCTGGGCGCAGTTGTCGGCTGAGTCGCGGCACAGTGCGCGCCTTGGCCATCGTCGGGAACCAGAATAGCGGCAAAACGCATCTGATCGAACGCCTGATCCGCCATCTGCGCACACAGGGCCTGACGGTGTCGACGATCAAACATACGCACCACAGGCGACCGGACGTCGACACACCCGGCAAGGACAGCCACCGGCATGCGGCTGCGGGCGCGGTGGAGGTATTGCTCGCATCGGATCACGGGTGGACGCTGATCCGCGGCTCAACGGAACCCGCCCCGCTCGGTAAGCTCATCGGTGAGCTGCGCAGCGTCGATCTCGTGCTCGTAGAGGGCTACAAGCACCTCACCGAGCTGCCGCGCCTCGAGGTCTACCGCGGGCTCACGGGCGCCCTGCCGCTGGCGGCACGCGACCCTGGAATCGCCGCGGTAGCCTGCCCAGCGGAGCTCGACCTGGCGCTGCCCGGTATTCCACGCGTCCCGCTGAACGACACGGCGGCGGTGGCGGCGCTGGCCGTGGTCACCGCCTGAGGAGCGCCAGCTCGGGCATACTGCCGCCGCGCCGCTGCGCTATTGAAATGGCGCCACCCGGCACCATATTCGACGCATACGCGGCCGCTGGCCGTTCAATCATTCACTAGAAATCAGTCCGCCGAGAGAAATCTGCCATGAAACGAATTCTGCTGTTCGTCGCCACCAACGTCGCCGTGATGCTGGTGCTGTCGGTCATTGTTCGGGTATTCGGCCTCGATCCGTACCTCGCGGCGCGTGGCGGGAACCTCACGGGCCTGCTCGTCTTTGCGGCGGTCATCGGCTTTGGCGGTTCGTTCATCTCGCTCGCCATGTCCAAGTGGATGGCCAAGCGCTCGATGGGCGTCAAGGTCATCACGCAACCGAGCAATCAGACCGAGCAATGGTTGCTCGAGACGGTTCGCCGGCAAGCGCATGCGGCAGGCATCGACATGCCCGAAGTTGGCGTCTTCGATTCGCCCCAGCCGAACGCCTTTGCCACCGGTGCGCGCAAGAATTCCGCGCTGGTTGCGGTGAGCACCGGCCTGCTGCGCTCGATGAAGCAAGCAGAAGTCGAGGCCGTGTTGGGGCATGAAATCGGTCACGTTGCGAATGGCGACATGGTGACGCTCACATTGATCCAAGGCGTCGTCAACACGTTCGTCTTCTTCCTCGCGCGCATCATCGGCAACATCGTCGACCGGGTGGTGCTGCGCAACGAGAATGGCGGTGGCATCGGCTATTTCGTGACCGTGATGGTCGCGCAGCTCGTGCTCGGCATTTTCGCGAGCATGATTGTCATGTGGTTCTCGCGCCAGCGCGAATTCCGTGCCGACCAGGCAGGCGCAAAATTCTCCAGCCGCGACAACATGATCGGTGCGCTCGAGGCGCTCAAGCGCGGCCACGAGCCGAATCCTATGCCCGCACAGATGCAAGCTTTCGGCATCAATGGCGGCGGTACGTCGGGGATCAAGAAGCTATTCATGAGTCATCCGCCGCTCGATGAGCGAATCG
>JAGRJB010000101.1 GCA_020442965.1 Pseudomonadales bacterium | reverse complement strand
GCTATCTCGGCGAGGACGATATCGTAAGATTCGAGGATCGTTACGGCCGTGAGGGCACCAACAAGTGATCAATCTCAATGCCTTCAAGGCCTACGACATACGCGGGCGAATCCCGGATGAGATCAACGCCGATCTTGTGTATCAGATCGGCCGGGCTTACGCGGCGTTCCTGCAGCCAAAGCGGGTCGCCGTCGGACGTGATATTCGACTAACAAGCGAGGCGCTCGCGCAGGCGCTGACACGCGGTCTCACGGAGTCCGGCGTCGATGTGGTCGATATCGGATTGTGTGGCACGGAGGGGGTGTATTTCGCGACCTTCGATCTGCAATTGGACGGCGGCATCATGGTGACCGCGAGCCACAATCCGCCGGACTACAATGGCCTCAAACTGGTGCGCGAGAAGTCCAAGCCGATCGGCTCGGACACGGGGCTCAAGGACATCGCGGCGATGATTTCGCGCGGCACGTTACCGCCGTTCGCGAAGCCCGCGGGACGCGTCACGCACGTGGATACGTCGGCGCGCTACGTGGATCATCTGTTGAGCTATGTCGATCGCAGCAAGTTGCGCAAACTCAAAGTCGTCGTCGATGCCGGCAACGGTGGTGCCGGTTTGACGGTCGATAAGCTCGCGCCGCACCTTCCGTTCGAGTTCGTCAAGGTGCGCCACGAGCCGGATGGGACGTTTCCGCAGGGCGTGCCGAATCCCATGTTGGAAGAAAACCGCGGTCCGACGCTCGAGGCGCTCAAGCGTTCTGGTGCCGACGTCGCAATCGCCTGGGACGGCGACTACGATCGTTGCTTTTTTTACGATGAGCACGGCACCTTTATCGAGGGTTACTATATCGTTGGCTTGTTAGCGGAGCCGTTTCTGCGACGCTTCCCCGGCGCCAAGATCGTATACGACCCGCGGCTCACGTGGAACACGGTGGAAACCGTCAGAGCGCTCGGCGGTGTGCCCGTCATGAGCAAGTCCGGCCACGCCTTCATCAAGCAGAAGATGCGGGAGGTGGACGGCGTCTATGGCGGCGAGATGAGTGCGCATCATTACTTCCGCGATTTCTCCTATTGCGATAGCGGCATGATTCCGTGGTTGCTGGTGCTGGAGCAGATGTGTGCGAGTGGCAAGTCGTTGTCGGAACTGGTGGGTGCCCGCATGAAGGCTTTCCCAGCGAGTGGTGAAATCAACCGCAAGCTGCCCGATGCCAAGAAGGTGTTAGCGGCCGCCGAAGCGCGGTACGCCAAAGGCGCGGAGCTGGTCGATCATACTGACGGTCTGTCGATCGATTTCAAGGACTGGCGTTTCAACATACGCGCTTCCAACACCGAGCCATTGGTGCGACTCAATGTTGAATCGCGCGGTGACGAAGCTCTGATGCGCGACAAGACGTCCGAGTTGCTCGCTTTTCTCGACACGCTCGGTGCGGCAAAACCGGATCAGCACTGATGGCGTGTGTGACGTGCTGTTGCGCGGGTCATTAGCATGGCCGTCGATCGCAGTCGTGAAATAGCAGCGGCCGCTGCGCTGGCGGAGCTGCAGGGATTTACGCATGTCACGGCGGAAACGGCGGAGCGCATCGCGGTCGGTGCCGCCAACGCAGTGCGAGCCGTACGGGCTGCGGTGCGTGGCGATCAATTCGACGTTGAGCCGGCGCAGTACCCTCTGGAGCTGGAACGGCTCGCGGATACTGATCCGTGAGTTATCTGGATCTTTCGCTGATCGACGCGGCAGCGGCGCTGGCCGCCGGCGAAGTGTCCAGTCTCGAACTGACGCGTGCTGCGCTCGCGCGGGCTCATGCTGTGCAGTCGGCACTCAATTGCTTCATTGCGATCGATGACGAGGGCGCGCTGGCGGCAGCACGAGCCGCCGATGCGGCGCACGCTGCCGGTAAGCTTTTAGGCCCGCTGCATGGGGTGCCGCTGGCACACAAGGACATGTATTACCGCACCGGGGAAGTTACCAGCTGTGGTTCCGAAGTTCGGCGCGCCTATCGACCGACGACCACGGCGACGCTGTTGGAGCGGTTGCAAGGCGCAGGCGCCGTGACCATCGGGCGGCTCAACATGACCGAGTTCGCGCTCGGGCCAACCGGTCACAACGCGGTTTGGGGCGATTGCCGTAATCCATGGAACACGGCGCATGTGCCCTGTGGATCCTCGAGTGGTTCGGGCGCCGCGGTTGCCGCTCGCACTGTTTTCGCGAGCCTGGGCTCTGATACCGGCGGCTCCACGCGCTTGCCGGCCTCAGCCAATGGCGTGGTTGGAATCAAGCCAACACATTCATTGCTGTCGCGACACGGTGTCATGGGGCTCTCGTTTTCAGTCGATACACCTGGCCCGATTGCGCGCACGGCGGCTGATCTGGCGCGTGTCCTCAAGGTCGTTGCTGGTCACGATACGCGCGATCCAACGAGCTCATCACGCGCTGTTCCGGACTACGAAGCCGTGCTGAACCGCAGTATCGCGGGTCTGCGAATCGGCATACCGACCAACTATTTTAGCGAGGCCGTCGATCCGGTCATCGCGGCGGCGATCGAGGATGCAATCGCGGTTCTCGAGTTGCACGGCGCCCGGCGAGTGTCAGTACGAGTGTCGCTAGCGGAGCACATGTCGGAACTGAGCCGGGCACTGGTGTACTCGGAGGCGACCGCTCTGCATGGTCACGCTCTGCGAACCGAGGCCGACAGGTATTCACCTCAAGTGCGGGTGCGGGCATCCACGGGCCTGGCAATTCCGGCGTCGACCTACGTCGAGGCGCTGCAATTGCGCAGCGTGTTACTGCGGCAGTTCGTTGCCGACGTCTTCGCTGACTGTGACGTGCTGATCACCCCGACCCTCGCGATCCCCGTCCCGACGCTTGCCGAAACGGGCGTCGGTGCCGGCGAGGCAATGTGGCCGATCATCGCACGGCTCGTCCAGTGTACGGCGCCGTTCAATTACCTCGGCGTGCCCGCGCTCAGTCTGCCGGTTGGCTTCGATCACCAGGGCCTGCCGATTGGGATGCAGCTCGTTGGTCGGCCGTTTGCAGAAGCCAGACTCTTGCGAGTGGCAGCGCGTTACCAGGAGGCGACGGACTGGCACCTGCGTGCGCCGACGGTGACGGTTTGAGAGCGGGCTATTGTTAGCGCCAGCGGCGCTCGAGCGGCTACTACCGCAGGTCGTGACGCTCGCGGAGCGTGCCGGTGCGGCGATTATTCAAGTCTATGACTCGGCCGATAGCAATGCGCGACTGAAAGCCGACTCCAGTCCGGTGACGGACGCGGATCTGCGCGCTAACCAGCTGATTGTCGAAGCCCTGCAAGAGCTCACGCCAGATGTTCCGATCATCTCGGAGGAGCAGCCGCTACCGTCACTTGCGAGTCGCGCGCACTGGGAAGAGCATTGGCTGGTCGACCCGCTCGACGGCACGAAAGAGTTTCTGGCGAGAAACGGCGAGTTCACCGTCAACATTGCCCTGATTCAACGGCACCTTGCGCAGCTCGGGGTGGTCCACGTGCCCGTGAGACACATGACGTATCGGGGCCTGCTCGGCTACGGGGCATGGCGTAGCGGTGCGCAGCAGAATGCGATTGCGATCCATGTCGAGTCACAATGCCCCGAACGGCCGCGCGTGCTCGGCAGCCGCTCACACCACAGCGTATCGCTAGATGCAGTGTTGGCCAAACTCGGAGACTACCAACTGGTGATCGCAGGTAGTTCGCTCAAGTTCTGCCTGCTCGCCGAGGGACGAGCGGATTTCTATCCGCGCCTGAGTCCGACTTCTGAATGGGACACGGCTGCGGGACAGGCGGTATTGGAGGCAGCCGGTGGCTGCATGACGACTCTAACGGGCGAGCCATTCCAATACAACCTGCGAGCTGACTGCGTCAATCCAGGCTTTCTGGCATTCGCAGATCGATCACGTGATTGGTCGCGCCTGGTGAACGATGGTGACTGACGATTCACTGTTGCCGAGTGTTCGTGCTGGTTTCGAGATCAGCCAGGACCGATTGCACGACTGGCTGGCGGCCCATATTTCTGACTATCACGGTCCGCTCGCAATCAGGCAGTTCAGCGGGGGGCAGTCCAATCCAACCTATCTGCTGCAGACGGCCGCTGCGCAGTACGTACTGCGACGTAAACCGCCTGGCAATCTGTTAGCGTCCGCGCACGCGGTCGATCGGGAGTTCCGCGTTCTGCGAGCACTGTCAGCGTATCCGGTGCCGGTACCGCGAGTATTCGCACTGTGCGAGGATCCGGCAGTCATCGGCACTTCGTTTTATGTGATGGAACACGTGTCCGGGCGCATCTTCTGGGACTCGACGTTCCCCGAACTCGGGAGACAGGAGCGCGCCGCATACTTCGAGGCGATGAGTGCAGCGCTCGCCAGTCTGCACAACATCGACTACCGCGCGGCGGGTCTCGAGGATTTCGGCCGGGCGGAGGGTTACGTCGCGCGCCAGGTGAGCCGGTGGGCGAAACAGTACCTCGCGGATTCCGACGCTGGCCGAATTGCGGCGATGGATCGACTGGTTGACTGGTTGCCGGAGCATGTCCCGCAGACGGGACCCATTTCGATCGTGCATGGCGACTATCGCTGCGACAACCTGGTGTTTCATCCAACCGAGCCACGACTGCTCGCGATTCTGGACTGGGAACTGGCGACCATCGGCGATCCGCTGGCGGATTTTGCCTATCACTTGATGATCTACCGTTTGCCAGCCCTGGCGATTCCGGGTCTGGTAGGCGTCGACCTGCGTGCTCGAGGAATTCCCAGCGAGCGCGACTACATCGCTGCATATTGCCGACGAACCGGACGCGACTCGTTGCCGGATCTCGATGTTTAT
>JAGRJB010000100.1:5277-5537 GCA_020442965.1 Pseudomonadales bacterium | reverse complement strand
GCCGCGGCCAGCACCCGACCCAGAGGCGAATTCTTCTCGAGCGCCTGGATCACCTTGTCCGTGATCTGGTCCTGTTCGACCAGCTGCGTGATCTTCTGTAACAGGTCGCGCGGCAGCACGCGCTTCTCCTGCAGTGTCCAAAGTCGCTCGAAAATGATCGCTGCTGCGATAATCGAACACAAAATGATTGGCCACATCAAAGGGCCGCCGGCCCGGACGATTTCCCACATGCGCGCGATCATACCTAACCAAGGCCGCCA
>JAGRJB010000100.1:0-5201 GCA_020442965.1 Pseudomonadales bacterium | reverse complement strand
AAATGCGTACCTGGATTCAGCGGGTGACCCGATTCGCGGTTCGCCGGCAGCCCCCAGTCGCACGCTGACGACAGGTCGAGACTCCGTCTCCAGCAGTCGCGCGCCGCTCGCGCGCCAGTCGCGCAAGACGACGGCACGTGGACTCGTTACACGGGTGGCCCGTGGACCTGTCACGATCGCCACGCTCGGTGCAACCGCCCCGCGCCACTCGCGCGATGAACCCGCACCGCTACCACGCCGCGATACGAGCAGCACGTCGCTTGCCAACGAGTGCGCAACGCCTGCGTGGCCCCGCGTCGCAGCACGACGGACCGCATCGCGCTCGGCCGATCGATCAAATTCGCCCGCCAGCAGCAGGGCCTGCGCCGCTGTTGTGATCCGCAAGGCGCAGTACCGCCGCGCGCCGCTCGCACCCACTAGCAACTCGAAGCTTACGCCATCCAGGATCCTCACATCGCCGTCCTGGCAAGGCCGATACGGCAGCACGCTACCGGGCCACGCGCCGCCGCCGCGCAATTCGCCGATCGACGCATGCGTGACCAATCGACCGATGCCTGCGGCGCGGTCCTGTGTGACGCGGGGCAGAACGACCAGATCGAAGCGCGCGTCCGGCGGTGCGAGAGTCCCGCTTGTTAGCAGTGCCTCGAGCGGTCGCCCGGCACTATTGAACGAATCGCCGGTGTCGTACAACACTGCATGACGGGCGGTCCGCAGTGCGACCAGCACGCCCCGTCCAGTATCGAATAGCGTGGCCCGCACCATACCTTGCGAGAGTTCAGCAGCACCCGGGCCGAGCAGCGGCAGCAGCGCTACGCTCGTGGCGATACGCACACGCAACGCGATCGGCGCCAGCGCAAGCGCCAGTGCGACGAGTGCGAGCGGGTACCACCATAGCGACGGCTCGAGCAATACCAGACTGAGGGGCCACTCTGCGGCCCGCGCGAGGCTCGGCCAACCGAACTCATAGCAAGACTCCGCCACACGCAACAGCTGCCCGCCGCCTTGTGGCCACATCAGTATCACTAACGACCCGAGCAGGACGATTGGCACCAGCACGAACGAGATCGCGGGAATGGCGATTGCATTGACGATCACGGCCGACAGCGACATCGAACCAAACATCGCCACCGTCGCGGGCGCTAACGCGATGACTATCGCGCCCTGCACGCGCAGCGCGGCCCAGGTGTTCGGTACACGCCGGATACGAGGCACCTCGACCCAAAGTATGGCCGCCACGGCACCGAACGACAGCCACAGTCCGGCCGCCAGCGGCGCTAACGGGTCGAGCAACAACACGCCTACCAACGCAGCGAGCAGCACCTGTGAAACGGACCCGCTGCGTTGCTGCAACCGCAGCACCGCGAACACGCCTAACATCAAGAGCGTCCGCTGCGTCGGCACCGACCAGCCGGCCAACAAGGCATAGCCCAATGCTGCGACGACCCCTGCGGTCAAGGCGAACGGCTCGCGGTCGCAAGGCACGAGCCAAGCGGGCAGCCAGCGCCACAGCGCACGCGCCACTGCAAACGCCACGAGCGCAAACAAGGTGACGTGTAGACCCGAAATTGCAACCAAGTGCGTGGTGCCCGTGGCCGCAAACACACGCCATTGTTCGCGTGTCATCTGATCGGTCAGCCCGACGGCCAGCGCACGGATCAGCGCGGCCGCGTCACGATCCACGACACTGCGATCGATCGCGCGCGCGATGCGCTCGCGCAACGCATCGATCGAGCGCGGCGCGATGCGCTCGCGCACGTTGAGCGGCGATGGCAAGACGACGGCCAGGGCGTGCACGCGATCGCGCAGCCAGATGCGGTCGAGATCGACGGCGAGACTGCGCGAGTGGGTATCGACGCGCAGCAGCCATTGCCAGGTCTCGTGTGCCAGGAGTACAGGCGGCGCACCGTGCCAGCGGACCCGGAGCTTGAGCGGACCTTGCATCACGCGATCGCGTGGCGCCAGGATTTGCACCCGCGCATCGAAGCTCACTTCATCGCCTGCGCGCGCGGGTACTGACACGATCATGCCCGTGACCAGGAGCCGTTCGTCGTGGTCACTGAGCGGCAGACGATGTGTCAGCCACGCGCCGACAGTCCAGGACAACAGCGCGAATCCCGCGACGCCGGCGGCCAGCAGCCGCACCGCTGCCACATAGCGTCGCGTGCCGACACGCCACCAGGCGAGTACCGCAGCGGCGAACGCGCACCCGCACCAGGTTGAGCTGAGCGGCGCAACGGCCAACAGCGCGATCAGATGCCCCGCAAAAAATGCGATTCCCGGCAACACGCGGCCTCCGCACCAATGCTAGAGTTGAGCGAAATGCCGCGACGACTTCTCAAGAGACTCACGCCAAGTCGCGACGCAATTCATGCCAACCGCTGGCTGCGACCGTTCAAGCATTTTCTGACCGACCCACGCCTGTGGTCTCCGCAGCGGCGCACGGTGGCACCAGCTTTCGGTGCCGGACTCGCCATCTCGTTCGTGCCTCTGCCGTTGCATCTGGTGCTCGCGACGCTGGTGGCATCGGTCGCGCGCGTCAACGTCCCGACGATCATTGCCACCGTTTTCCTCTCCAATCCGCTGACACTCGTTCCAATGTTCTATTTTGCGTATCGCGTCGGAGCGGTGGTGACCGGATTTCAACCGCAACCGTTTGCTTTCTCGCTCTCGTGGGACTGGCTGCAGAATGGCCTGGGGCCGTTGTGGCAACCGTTTCTCATTGGCTGCCTGATCTGCTCGATCGTATTCGGACTAGTCGGGTGGCTGACCGTCGATGTCGCCTGGCGAACCGCTGTGAGGCGACGGATGGCGCGCCGCCGCGCGCGGGCTCGTGCCCGCCTGGCCGCGCTACGCGTGGACGCGACCGACGAGTCGCCCCTCGGCTAACTCGAGCGTCCGCTCCATTCGCTCAGCCAGTCTCAAATCGTGCGTCACGATGACCAGGCTCGTGTGCCGCTCGCGATTGAGCTCGAGCATCAGTTCGAAGACCTGCGCGGCGTTGAGCCCATCGAGATTGCCGGTCGGTTCATCCGCCAGGACTAGCGCGGGTTCGGTCACGAGTGCACGAGCGACGGCTGCGCGTTGCCGCTCGCCGCCTGACAGCTCATGCGGCCGATGGTCGAGGCGGGCCGCGAGCCCGACTCGATCCAGCACCGCACGCGCTCGTTCGCGCGCCTCGTCAACCGCCATGCGGCGCACAAGCAACGGCATGGCGACGTTCTCGAGTGCAGAGAACTCTGGCAACAAATGGTGGAACTGGTAAACGAACCCCAGCGTGCGATTGCGCAGCGCACCGCGCTCGCGTTCGCTCAGCGCGTGAATATTCTGTCCAGCGATCTCGACGCGACCGCTCGTCGGTCGATCGAGACCGCCGATGATCTGCAACAGCGTGGTCTTGCCGGAGCCCGATGCCCCGACGACCGCGAGGCGTTCGCCGGCGTAAACGGTGAGTTCGACGTTGGTCAGCACCTCGAGCGTCGCCGGCCCCTGCTTGAAATGCCGCGTCACACCACTCGCCACCAGCACCTTCGCGCGCCCGTCTTCCGCGGTCCGATCAGTCATGTCGCAGACCCTCCGCGGGTTGCGTGCGCGACGCTCGCCACGCTGGATATACCGTCGCCACCGCACATAGCGCAAAGGCGATCCCACAGATTCGGATGACGTCGGTCGGTTCCACCCAGGCCGGCAGATCACTCATGAGATACACCTTTGGATCGAGGAACTGCACACCGACCACGCGCTCGATGAGCCGCACAATCGCCTCTATGTTGTTAGCCAGTAGCACGCCCAGTACGGCGCCGAGCACGGTACCGATGAGTCCGATCAGCGCTCCTTGGATCACGAACGTGGCGAGCACATTGAGCGGGCCGGCGCCGAGCGTACGCAGGATGGCGATATCCGATTGCTTTTCCTTCACGATCATCACGAGCGTCGCCACGATGTTGAACGCCGCCACCGCCACGATCAACAGCAGGATCAGAAATAGCATCGACTTGGTCAGTTCGATCGAGCGGAAGAAATTCGCGTGATTGCGGGTCCAGTCACTGACATAGAATCCCCCGCCCAATGCTTCTGCGAGCTTGCGCACGAGCTTGGGCGCGCCCCATGGGTCGGCGAGCGCCAGCCGCAGTCCCGAGACCTGATCGCCCATCCGATACAGGCGCGCAGCATCTGCCAGATGCACGAGGGCGAGACCGCGGTCGAACTCATACATGCCGGAGGTAAAGAGCCCTGTGACGCGCAGTCGGCGCATGCGCGGCACGATACCGGTCGGGGTGGCCGTACCCTCCGGCGCGATGAAAATCACATTGTCGCCCACCTTGACGCCCAGCTCGTTCGCCAACGCCGAGCCCAGGATCACCTGGTAGCCGCCATCCGTGAGATCAGCCAGCGAACCCTGTTCGATTCGATCGGCAATCCCGACCGCTCGCGTTTCCTGGTGCGGATCGATTCCGCGGATCTGCGCGCCCACGACTCGCGAAGCATGCGCAAACAAGCCACGCGATTCGATATAGGGCACCGCCGCGACGACGCCCGGCGTCTGCTGCGCAACCTCGCGCGCGGCGCGCCAGTCCGGCAGCGCACCGTCGAGCCCTGACAACGTCGCATGCGCCGTGACTGACAGAATGCGCGTGCGCAACTCGCGCTCGAAGCCGTTCATCACCGACAACACGACGATCAGCACGGCCACGCCGAGCGCAAGCCCGATCACCGACATCAACGCGACGAACGAGACGAAGCCGCGTCGATGGGTGGAACGCAGATAGCGAGTACCGATGCGCCATTCGTAGGCCATTGCTAACTACTCGTACCGCAGCGCTTCGGCCGGCGGTATGCGCGATGCGCGCACCGCCGGGTACACGGTCGCCAGCGCCGTCAGCGCCAGCGCGATTCCGGCCACCCAGGCGACATGACTCCACTCGAGCACCGATGGAATGCGGGTGATGTAGTAGACGTCGGCATTGAAAAACTGAAAGCGAAACACGCGCTCCAACCAGGCCGACACCGCGCCCGCATTGCGGGCCAGCAACACACCGAGCATCACCCCCATCGCGACGCCAAACCAGCCGATCACGAGCCCCTGCGTCAAGAACACGCCCATCACGCGCCGCGGCGACGTGCCCAGCGTTCGCAAGATCGCAATGTCGGTACGCTTATCCGTCACGACCATCACCAACATCGCCACGAGATTGAATGCCGCG
>JAGRJB010000099.1 GCA_020442965.1 Pseudomonadales bacterium | reverse complement strand
AGTTATGAGATCTGAACGCGCTTCGGAACATTGACGATCATTTGCACGGAGAACATCTGCGCGCCGGTGTGAGGTGCGGGATAGTTCCGCGTCGCGACTTCAGCGATATCGATGCCGCGCGCTGCAAAGAAACCGGATAATTCCGCGACCAGGCCACTCTGGTCGAGGCATACGACGTCAATTGAATACGGCACCATCTCCGTGCGGGGACCGCGAGGTTCGGTGCGTTTGATGTGCACTGAAAGGTCGGTATCGGCGGCGAGCTTCTGTAACTCGGTTTCGAGCTTCGCGAGCGAGTGCCAGTTGCCAGATACCAGCAGCAGCATCGCGAACTCACTACCGAGCGCGGTCATGCGGCTCTCGCTGATGCAGCCACTGCACTCGGCAACAATCTTGGTTAGGTCGTGGACCATGCCAGTGCGGTCGCTGCCGATGGCGGAAATGGCAATGTGTTGTTTCATCGGCGATGGATCAGCTTCGAGACTGGCCGCCAAGTGTACCTGTCGCGCGCCGTGCTTGCGAATAGCCGGTACCGCCCCGTACCATCCGTCCGCCTTCCCTAATCCTCAGGATACCCATGTTTTGCGGCAGCCTGGTTGCCATCGTGACGCCGATGCGAGGCGACGGCAGCATCGATTTCGACGCGTGGTCGCGGTTGATCGAGTTCCAACTCGCCAACGGTACTACCGGTATTGTCGTGGGTGGCACGACCGGCGAGTCTCCCACGTTGCTGGATGCCGAGTTGCGCCAACTGACGCTGCGTGCGCTCGATCAGGCCCGCGGCAAGGCGGTCATCGTCGCGGGTGCCGGCACTAACAGCACCGCCAGTTCGATCGAACGGGCGGAGTGGTTATCTGATCTGCAGGTGGATGCCTTGTTGGTCGTCACACCGGCCTACAACAGACCGACACAAGAGGGACTCTTTCGACACTATGAGGCGGTTGCCAAGGCCGCTCGGGTACCGGTGATTCTCTATAATGTCCCGGGCCGGACGTCGGTCGATCTGTTGCCGCAGACGGTGGAGCGCTTGTCGGCATTGCCTCGCATCGTCGCGCTGAAAGAAGCTGTTCCGGATATGCAGCGTGTTCGTCAGATCGTAGCGGCGTGTCCCGCAGAATTCGCCGTCTTGAGTGGCGACGATCTGACGGCGCGCGAAGCGATCGGTGCAGGTGCGGTCGGAGTGGTCTCGGTTACGGCGAACGTTGTCCCGCGTGCGATGGCGGATATGGTCGGTGCGGCGCGTCGGGGCGACTGGCAAGCCGCTGCAGAGATCGATCGACGTCTCAATGCTCTGCACCATAATTTGTTCGTTGAGGCGAACCCGATCCCCGTCAAATGGGCGCTCGCGAGAATGGGTATGATAGCGCCTGGCATACGCCTGCCGCTGACCGAGCTGTCGGCCAGCTGGCACTCGGCCGTGTCCGAATCGTTGGCCGCCGCCGGCGTCGCGCTGAACTCCTGACCTTCAATCGAGTCGCACCAAATGATGAAATCCGTTGTTCGCTCTTGCTCCCGCCTGGGTCTCGTACTGGTCGTTCTGGGCCTCACGGCATGCGGTACTTTCAAAGCGTCCTGCGCCAAGCCGGACGACTATGCGAGCGCCAAGGAATTGCCGCCGCTCACCGTTCCGAGCGGGCTGGATGCGCCCGATACGCGCGCGGCGCTCAAGATTCCGGAACTGGTCGACCCTGAGCGGCCGCGTGCGGCCGGAGACGATTGTATCGATCATCCGCCCGCGTTTGCTGAGTCTAAGCAGCCCGTCCCTCAGGCCTGAACGAGTCGCCTTGTGCGGCTGCGCGGGCGGCGCGTGCACTGGTATCATTCAGCCCGAAAATATTGTGCTCGACGATGCTCGCGACCTGTGCCCGGTGTTTCGAGATTGTCTTCCTAAGTAATTATTTTATATGTTGTTTCCGGAGAGATGGCCGAGCGGTCGAAGGCGCTTGATTGGAAGTCAAGTAACATCGCAAGGTGTTCGTGGGTTCGAATCCCACTCTCTCCGCCAGTCGATGGCAGTCCGTATTGGTTCCTTCGCGACGACCAACCGTGAATCCCGTCAGGCCCGGAAGGGAGCAGCGG
>JAGRJB010000098.1 GCA_020442965.1 Pseudomonadales bacterium | reverse complement strand
GCCTTCATGGGCTACGTGCTGCCGTGGGGCAACATGTCGTTCTGGGGCGCACAGGTGATCGTCAATCTGTTCGGCACGATCCCGGTCGTGGGGCCAGGGCTGGTCGAGTGGATACGTGGTGATTTCGGCATCGGTGATGCCACCCTGAACCGGTTCTTCTCGTTCCATGTCATCGCCATCCCGTTCGCTCTCGCTATGCTGATCGTGTTGCATCTGGCGGCGCTGCATACCACCGGCTCCAATAATCCGGATGGTGTCGAGATCAAGAAGAACAAGGACAAGAACGGCCTGCCCGTCGATGGGATTCCGTTCCACCCTTACTACACGGTCAAGGACATCGTGGGTGTCGGTGTGTTCTTGACGCTGTTCGCCATCGTCGTGTTCTTCACGCCGACGCTGGGCGGGCTGTTCCTCGAGAAGCCCAACTTCGAGCCGGCCAACGCACTGTCCACGCCAGAACACATCGCCCCTGTCTGGTACTTCACGGCGTTCTACGCAATCCTGCGCGCGGTGCCTGATCAGCAGATGGGAGCGTTGTTGATGTTGCTCGCGGTGGTGGCGTTCTTCTTCATGCCCTGGCTCGATCGCGCGAAGAACAACTCGATGCGCTATCGCGGCACCTTGTCGAAGGTTCATCTCGGGATGTTCTTCGTCACGTTCATCGTGCTGTCTTACCTGGGTCTGCAGCCGGCGGAGGGCGTCTACGTGCTGCTCGCGCGGATATTCACGACGCTCTATTTCGCCTATTTCCTGCTGCTGCCATTCATTTCGAAAGCCGATGGGAACGGCCCGGTTCCGGAGCGAGTGACCTACCATGCGCACTAAGATCGTTTTATTGGCAGCCACGTTCGTCGCGCTCAAGGGCCTGACCGCCAGTGCGGCGATCGGTCCGCCCGGCGAGTGGCAACATTGGCAGGCAGAGGTCGAGATCAACAATCTCGCATCGCGCCAGCGCGGTGCTCGCAACTTTGTCGCATACTGCAGCGGCTGCCACTCGGTCAAATATCTGCGCTACTCGCGCCTCGGCACGGATCTCGGAATCCCGACCGAGCAGCTTGAGCAATTCCTGCTGCCGCCGGGGGCCAAGGCGTCCGACTACATGGCGACGCCGATGCCGAAGGCCGATGCCGAGGCGTGGTTCGGTACGGCGCCGCCAGATCTCTCGTTGATCACACGCTCCAAGGGAGCCGATTACGTCTATCGATTTCTCAAGACGTTTTATGTCGATCCCGACAAGCCAAGCGGGGTCAATAACCTTGCTCTCGACAGCACGGCGATGCCGCACGTGCTTTCGTCACTGCAGGGTTTGCAGACCGCCGTGTTGCGCAACGAAGAGCAGCCCAGCGAGGGGGGCAAGCCCGTTACGGTCAGAGCGTGGGAGAAGTTCCAGCTCGACGTCCCGGGCACGCTCACGCCAGCGGAGTACGATAAGTTCGTCGGCGATCTGGTCAACTTTCTGCAGTATGCCGGCGAGCCGGTGCAGGTCAAGCGACAAGCGCTCGGAATCTGGGTCGTTTTGTTTCTGTTAGTGTTTACCGTGCTGGCTTATTTTTTGAAACGCGAATACTGGCGAGACGTTCGTTAGAGCCCACGCGGGGCGGGCGCGTCTCCCACGCAGTAGTCGCCGATTAGGAGTAGTGTTTGTCGAGCCGCCGCGCCGCAATGGTCCTGTTTTCGCAGCCCTTCGATCCGTGGAGTCATCGGACGCGGATCGTCATTGCTGAGAAGCAGATCGAGATCGAGATCGTCCAGGTTGAGCCCGGCAAGTTGCCGGAGGATTTGCTCGATCTCAACCCCTACAACACGACACCGACACTGGTCGATCGCGATTTGGTGCTGTATGACTCGCGCGTCATCATCGAGTATCTCGACGAACGCTTTCCACATCCGCCGTTGATGCCGATCGATCCTGTTTCGCGCGCCAGGTTTCGTCTTGCTCTTTTTCAACTCGAGCGCGACTGGTATGCGCTGGCTCACGCGATCGAGCAGCATGCAACCCGTCAGGCCGCAGCCGAGCCGCGCAAGTTGTTACGCGACGCGGTGCTGTCGAGCGCCGAGCTGTTTCGGCAAAGGCCATTTTTCCTCTCCGATGAGTTCTCATTGGTCGATGCGACGATCGCGCCCATGTTGTGGCGCTTGCCGTACTACGAGATCGATCTGCCCAAGGAAGCCGAGCCGATCATGAAGTACGCGGCCTCGATTTTCACACGGCCAGCGTTTCGGCAGTCACTCTCGGAGCTCGAACGGGAGATGCGGGCCGATTGAGTCGGCCAGCAACTGCATGACGGATTCCGCGCGCACATCCAAGCGACCCTACCTGTTGCGGGCCATGCACGAATGGATGACGGACAACGCCGAGACGCCGCATGTGATCGTCGACTCCGAGTACGTGGGGGTCGAGGTGCCACGCGCTTACGTCAAAGATGGCAAGGTCGTGCTGAATCTGTCCGCCACGGCTACGCAGCATTTGCTGCTCGGTAACACCTCGATCGAGTTTGACGCGCGTTTCGCGGGTGTCGTGCACCACGTCAGTGTCCCGATTGCAGCCGTGCTCGGCATTTACGCGCGTGAGACGGGTGAGGGCATGGTGTTCTCGGAGCAGGACCTCGTGCCCGAGCCCCCGAACAAGACGCCGGACGACGGCGCCAAGCGTCCGCAACTCAAGATCGTCAAGTAGCGGGCTTGCCGGGCCGTCGCGTCCAGCCGATTTCCTGAGCCGTCAGTGCGCCCATGACCACCGATCCGAGATCCTGCGGCATTTCCGCCTGGCTACTGGAAATCGCCCGACGGCCCGCCATGATTTCGGCTTCGCGTTGCGGAAAGCGTGGGTTGGCGTCCGGTTCGCCATAGCCGGCGGGGAAAACCGGCAGATTGGTCGCCGGATCGTACTTGTCGGTCGCGCCGAGCGTGTGCATCAATTCATGGGCGATCACTATGTTGTTAGCACCGTCCATGTGATTTGCAGCAAATGCGTAGACGACGCCGATCAATCCTTGCCGCAGCCCGAGGGAGTGAGGCACCGATTGGGTGCGCGCCGGGTCGTGGTACAGCACGAAGATGCGGATCTGCGCGGCCTTACCGGCCGTCGCTCGGCGGGCGTACCAGCGCATGCGCAGGCTCCACCACATGGTGGTGACCGGGTTGGCGTGATCCGGTAGCGTGGGTGGGCGATCGACTATTTCAGGATACAGTTCCA
>JAGRJB010000097.1 GCA_020442965.1 Pseudomonadales bacterium | reverse complement strand
CCGCAGATGAAACGCACGGACGCCATGCCGTATCCCCAGCGGTCCAGCGCTTCGTGGGCGGCCTTAACAATCTCTGGATGGTCTGCCAGACCAAGATAATTATTGGCACACAGATTCAGTACTTCGCCGGCGGCTGTGCGTACCATGGCCTGTTGCGGCCCTTGCAGTACTCGTTCGGTCTTGTACAAGCCCTGCTCGCGCAGGGCAGCGAGATCGGATTCGAGGCGCGAATAGAGCTCTGTCTTCAATGAGGACTCCGGCTGAGTAAGGCGCGGCCAATTATACTCGCTGCATCATGCCAGCCTCGCATTCCCAGACCGCGCCAGGCGCGACTCAGCGCCTCGATCTATGGTTGTGGTACGCGCGCTTGTTCAAGACGCGGCGCCTTGCGGCACACGCGGTGCAGGGCGGCAAAGTGCATCTGAACGACCAGCGGGTGAAGGCTGCGCACGTCGTGCGTGTCGAGGACGCCTTGTCGGTCAGCCGATCCGGTTACACTTTGCGGTTGACTGTCCGGGCGCTGCCGCTGCGCCGCGGACCGGCGGCAGAAGCAGAGCAGTGCTACGAGGAAACGGCCGCGAGTCGCGCGCAGCGGGAAACCGTGGCCGAGCAGCAGCGACTGGCCGCGGCGTGCATGCCGCGATCGGCCGAGCGCCCCACCAGACAGGGCAGGCGCGAATTGCGACGACTGCGCGGCCGCGAGTGATTCACAAGGGGGATGCGTGAAGACTTTGGATCGCAAGGGCAATCGTCTCTTCATCGTGTTGTCGGGGTTCTTTCTGACCAATGCATTGGTGGCAGAGTTTGTCGGCACCAAGATTTTCGCGCTCGAACCAACGTTGGGAATGGCGCCATACCAATGGAGCTTGTTAGGCGTATCCGGAACGCTGAATTTCACCGCTGGGGTACTGCTGTGGCCATTCGTGTTCATTCTGACCGACACGATCAACGAGTACTTCGGCGTGCGCGGCGTGCAGTGGATTTCCTGGGTCGTGGTAGTTTTTATTTCGTATGCGTTCTTCGCCGCGTACGCCACGATCGCGCTGACTCCCGCCACGTTCTGGGTGGCTGCAAACGCCGCGCTCGGTGTCCCCGATATACAGCTCGCGTTCGCACAGATTTTCGGCCAGGGCATGTGGACGATCGTCGGTTCGATCGTTGCGTTCATGCTCGGGCAGTTGATCGATGTGGCAATTTTTCATCGCATTCGCCGCGTGACGGGCGAGCGATTTGTCTGGTTTCGTGCGACCGCCTCAACGGCCGTGTCCCAGCTGATCGACAGTTTTGTGGTGCTGTACATCGCATTCGTCTGGGGGCCGCAGAAGTGGCCGATGGCGCAATTTCTGGCGGTGGGCACCGTGAATTATCTGTACAAGCTGCTCTGTGCAATTGCGCTGATCCCGCTGCTGTATCTCGGGCGCGCCGCGATCGAGCGTTACCTCGGTCCGCGCGAGGCCGAGCGCTTGCGCAATGAGGCGTCTACCTGAGCAGCCTTCAGTGCAGCAGTGCCGCGAGCCGGCGGCGCCAGGCGTGCACACGCTGATCGTCCGGGTCCAATAAGGCGAATACCTGCCGCAGATCGTCCTGGCCGCCGGCCGTGACGAGTTCTGGTGAGCTTTGCATCTCGCTCAGCAAGGCCTCGACGCCACTATCGATGTCGCCGCCGAGAATCGCGCCCGCGACACGTGCGCGTATCGAATCGATGGTCGATTTGGATGGCTTGTTAGCCTGCGCCGCGAAATGGACAAGCGCATAGCCGGCTAACACGATTGGCGCGCTCTGCTGCACCGGGGGTAGCGCTTCCAGTGTTGCGCGCGCCGCAGTGGCATCGCCACCCAGGGCCTGCAGGCGCGCGAGGTCGGTCGCCGCCGCATAGTTATCAGGGTCGGTCCTGAGAACGGTCGTCAGCGCCTCGCGGGCGGCCGCTGTATCGCCCGCAGCCGCGAGCTCGAGGGCGGCCAGCCGTTGTGCCTCGGATGCGCGCGGCAGATGCGGTGCCAGAAATGCGCGGATTTGCGCGAGCGGTTGTGCGCCGACGAATTCGGCGACCACTTGCCCTTGCCTGAAGAGCTTGACCGCGGGGATGCTGCGAATGGCGTATCGCGTACCGAGTTCGTGCGCTTCGTCGGTGTTTACCTTGAGCACGCGGAGCGTGCCGGCGAACTCTGCCGCGATCTGCTCGAGAAAGGGTCCCAGCGTGCGGCAAGGTCCACACCAGGGCGCCCAGAAATCGACCAGCACCGGAACCTTGCTCTTGAGCACTTCATTGCGCCAGGTTTTGTCGCTCACCTGGATCGGACCACTGTGGTGGCCATTGCTACCGCCGTTGCTACTGCTGGAAACAGGCTCTGCCTTGGGCTTGGCCTCCGGTAGTGGCGTGCCATTCACCAAAAAAGCGGCATGGCTACGGACATCACCCGGACGAGCATAATCGACCTCAGCCTGGACTTTGCCTTTGGCATTGAAGCTGATGAGAGCCGGCGTGGCGATATTTTTGTAGTCGCTATGGACGCCAGGGTTCTCGCGCACATCGACTTTGACGACCAG
>JAGRJB010000096.1 GCA_020442965.1 Pseudomonadales bacterium | reverse complement strand
GGATCGGCGCATCGAAATGCGTGCCGGAATGCTCGCCGCAGGAGAAATTGTTCCAGTACCAAGCCGGGCCACGCTCGTCATAGCGCGACACTTCTTCAAGCCTGAACGGCCAACACTGGCCCAACTCCGGTGCCAACGCGATCTGCGGAAATTCGGGTGCCAGGGTCTGCGTCAGGTCGATGACTCGTATTCGGCCGCTCGAAAGCTCGCGCGCCAGGCGGCCCAACGTACTGTTACTCATGCGTGCTGATCCTCAAATCGTCAGGCTACCAACCGACGCTCCGCCGCAAACGAACAGCGTTTGACCGGTGACAAAGCTGTTAGCGGGAGCGACAAAAAAAGACACAGCCCGAGCCACGTCATCGGGACGCCCGACCCGACCAACCGGAATACTCTTGGCGAGCCGCGCTCGCCGTTCCTGATCGTCACCGAGCACCAGGTCGTACATTTCGGTTTCCTCGATGGGCCCCGGCGCCACGACGTTCACCGTGACGCCATGCGAGCCGAGTTCCAACGCCCAGGTGCGCGCGAGACCTACCATTCCCGCCTTGGTCGCGGCATAGGCCGTACGGCGCGCGAGGCCAAGCATCGCTCGGCTCGCGATGAGTACAACTCGCCCATAGCGGGCCGTCTTCATGGCAGGCAGATTGGCCTGCAGCAATGCCAAGGGTGCGGACAAATGCAGATGGGTCAGTGCCTCGATATCTTGCAGCTGAACGTCCTCAACCAGTTTCTCACGTGTGGCGCCCGCGTTGTGCACGATCGTCGTGATAGCGGTGGTAGCGGCTATCGCGCGCGCGACTTCGGCCGTCGCCTGCGCATCGCTCAGATCGACGATGACCGAGCGCAATCGCGGCGAATCAATGCCGGCCGGGCGTCTCGACAACGCAATTACATCGTACCCCGACTCGAGCAGCGCGCGACAGATTGCGAGCCCTATGCCGGTACTGCCGCCCGTGACAAGCGCGGTCATTTTGTTAGCGTGCGTCATCGCATTGCTCCCTCAGCTCGCCGCGAGTTCGCGTTCAAGCACTTTCGGGTTGTCGCGGAAGCGCGCGCGCCATTCCTCTGCGACATCGCCGGGATAGACATCCTCCACGCCGTCACGCAGCGCCGCGATCACCGCTTTGGCGATTGCCGCGGGAGCGATCTTTGGTGGCGGTAAGAGCTGATTCCACTCATCGTCGATCGGCCCCGGAAAGAGGTTGATGACGCGCAGGCCGGCGGGCTGCATCTCCGCGCGCAGACACTGCGCCAGCGATAGTGCCGCGGCCTTCGAGGCAGAGAAGGTTCCGTGGGCCGGGAAATTGCTGAGCGCAAAGATCGACAGCAGATTCACCCAGGCCGTGGCGCTCGTTGGTCCGTCGGCTGCTCGAGCGCGCATCGCCGGGCCGAACTCCTGTGCGAGGCGCAGCAAACCAAAGTAGTTAACATCCATTTCGGCGCGCGCGACCTCGGTACCATGACGGGAAGCGATGCCCTGCGCGCGATGAAACTCAGCGGTATTGACCAGGATGTCGACCTTGGCGCCGATCTCGGCCGCCGTCTCCGCGACCGAACGAGCATTGGTCACGTCCAGTGGCAGCAACGTCACCTGCGGCAGGTTCGCCACTGCGGCAAGACCCGCCACGTGTTTCCACGGCTCGGAGTGTCCGACCCAGATCAAGTCTGCGCCCGCCTGCGCCAACGCGCTCACGAGCGCCTGACCTACGGCCGTCTTGCCGTCGGTGACGAGTACCTTGCGGAACTTTGGATCGCACGTTAGTTCCCGCAGTTGTCGATCATCTGCCATGTTCGGCACATCCTTCTCCGGCAAACCTACTAACACCGCCGTACCAGCCCGATCGAGCCACGCACCAACACGCAAGCGTTGCGGCGCAGGCGCGACATCCCCGTGCAAGTGCACGACGAGCACCGGCCCGCAGTCAAGCTTGACCAAGCCAAGTCGCCACGGTACTCGTTCGCGAAAATACGGATCGTGACTGTGCAGAACTGAAGTATGGGAGATGAGTTCGCCACCGCCGCCAACCAGCTGCCAGTGCAAGCGGTCACTCAAGCAGCGGTGGCACGTCTCGCGCGGTGGATACTGTACCGCGTCGCACGCGGCGCACCGCTGCAACTCGAAGCGACCCTCGGCGGCGGCCGCCGTCATACCAAGTGCCACGCGGCTGCGATGCGCGGGCGGCAACAGCGGCAAGCGCGTCCGCATGAGCGGATTCTTGCGCCCTGGCCGCGCGAGCGGTGATGTCACGCATCACCCCGCGACAATACGAGCGCGCCGCTGCACAGACCGCGGTCGTAGTTGATCATGCCAAAGCCGCTAACAAGTGCGTGCCGCGCATTCGGCACCGCCTCACCGAGCGGCTGTCCCGTCAGCTGCCGCACCGCTTCGACGAGCCCAAGGTAACCGCCCGCAGCGCCCGCCTGCCCGACAGAAAGCTGCCCACCGCTGGTATTCAACGGCATCGTACCGGTGGTGGTGAAGGTGTTCTTGCGAATGAACTGCGGCGCCTCACCTTTGGCGCAGAAGCCGAGATCCTCGAGCTGCATCGCATTGATGACCGGGTAGTCGTCATACAGTTCGAGCAAGTCCATGTCGGCCGGCCCTAGACCGGCTTGCGCATAGAGATCGTCGCGATCGACCGCCCAGCCGCCGCGCATCTGAATCGGATCCTCCGGATAGGCATTGTGTCGCTCGATCGCACCCAACAGATTCACGTACGGCAGTCGCAAGCTCTGGGCGCGATCGGTACTCATGACCAGTACACCCTCGCCGCCGGCACATGGCATCACGCAATCGTAAAGGTGTAGCGGCACCGCGATCGGACGCGCAACGAGGTACTGCTCCAGCGTCAACCGCTGCTTGAAGAGCGCCAGCGGATTCGAGAGCGCGTTGTCACGTTGCGCAACGCAGAGTTTACCGAAATCCGCGCGCTGCGCGCCGGTCGTTCGCATGTAGTAGTCCGTGAGGAACGCGAAGCTCGCGTTAGGCCCGCCCGCCCCGTATGGATAAACCGCATCGCGCGCAAACTGACTGAAATTGCCGAGCGTCGCGCGGAAAGAATCCACGTGATTCGTGTCGCCTGCGATGCACGCCACAACGTCCGCGTCGCCAGCCTGCACCGCGCGCGCGGCGCGGCGCAACGCAACGACAGCACTGGCCCCTCCCATCGGAACGTGATCCAGCCACCGCGGCGACATGCCGAGGTTCTGCGTCAGACCGACTGCCGAATCTGGCGCCAGCAGGAAGCTCGAAACGCACAAGCCATCGATCGCCAATTTCTCCAATCCCGATTGCTGCAGCAGCTTCGCCAGTACGCTTGCAACAAACCAATGGGCACTGCGAATCGAATAGCGCACATACGGTTCTGTGACCGGAACCGCGATCGCAACTCCTGCGTAAGGTGCGCGTGCGGTCACGCGCTACGCCGCTTCAAGGCGCGAAGATCGATGCAGCGACCCTCGCTCAACAATTGCTGGCCGACGGATTTGAGCCGAACCCTTTGAATCTTCTCGGTCGGCGTAAGTGGCAAGTGCTCGCAAAATGCCACATAGCCTGGCGCTTTGAAATAGGCGAGCTGTGGCAGACAGAACTCGACGATGTCTCGCGCGGTTGCCTCGGCATCGACGGTCGATTCGCGCAACACGACACAGGCGAACACTTCGTCGCCCCGCACCGGATCGGGTACCGCGCAAATGCCCACGGCCCGCACCTGCGGATGCTGCGCGATGACGCTCTCGACTTCGACCGCCGAGATATTCTCACCGCTGCGCCGGATAACATTCTTCTTGCGGTCGACGAATCTGAACATGCCCTGCACGTCGCGTGTCACCACATCGCCAGTATGAAACCACCCGCCTTTCCAAGCCGCATGAGTTGCTGGCTCGTCCTTCAAATAGCCGGCGAAGAATCCGAAGCGCGGCCGCGAACCACCGCGTCGCACGAGCAGCTCGCCCGGCATTCCAGCGGCGACTTCGTGACCGTCGTCCGCGACCACCTTGCATTCTATCGTGGGTTCAGCTCGACCGAAGCACGCGCTACCAACATGCCGCGGCTCTTGATTAGCGATGATCACTGCTCCAGCTCCCGTCTCGGTCATCGCCCACGCCTCCAGTAGCGGCAAACCAAATCGCTGCTCAAAGGCCAAGTGATCGCGCGCATTGACGCCTGCGCCGAAGCCGAATCGTACCGCGTGACGACGATCATCGGCCGACGCGGCTGCGCCTAACAACATCGCCGGCATCACACCGAGGTAGTGCAAGATCGTGGCGCCGCTCGCGCGCACGCTGTCCCACCAGGATCGCGGATGAAAGCGATCCACTACGATGAGGCAACCGCCTGTTAGGAGCATGCACATGGTCGAATAGGCCATGGCGTTCATATGAGTGAGCGGTAGCGGTGTGATCATGCGCTCGATCCCGGGGCGCACCGCGCACATGCCACCGATCGTCGCGTACCAATGGCCGGCCCAGAGGAAATATTCGTTCGGCAGGATGCAGCCTTTGGGAAGCCCGGTCGTGCCGGACGTATAAAGAAGTGCGCACTCTGAACTGGCAGCGGGCGTACGAGGCGTACTTGACGCAGGTGTCGGCGCGCGACCAATCTCACTGCCCGCGGGATCCGTGATCTGGACCACGCGACCGGCTGCCCTCGCGGCGGCTGCCACGCTTGCTGCGCGCTCCCCGACGCACGCCGCCACACTGATCTCGCTATGGGCCATCAAGTACTCGAGCTCCGTTGCGCGCCAATCAGGATTGATCGGCACGACGGAAACACCAAGCCCATTCAACGCGATCCAATGCAGCAGGAACTCCGGCCGATTGAGTAGTAGCAACCCGGCGCGATGACCGTGACCATAACCCGCGGCCGCGTACCGCGCACGCAAGAGCGCAATCCGACCGGCGGCCTCTGCATACGTCCAGGTGCGAGCATCGATGCCGTAGACTGCGGCCGTCTCCGGTAACACGTGCAACCAATCGTTACTGCCGTATCGTTGTGCGCTGCGCTCGAATGCCTCAGCCACCGTGACCGGATCTTGCTCTGCGGCGAGACGGCTCACGGAAATAGTTGCACCGATGGCAGGGCTGCATCGCAATTGAGCAATTCGACCTTCTTCAGCTGAATCTTCAGTCGACCGCCTACCGGCACGAGATGCAGCCAACTAACACCTGCCAAAACGATTTGGGTATCGAGCTGCGATTCGAGATAGACGAACGGCGTGCGCGTGATCCATGTGCCAGCATCGACCGCAGTTGATTCGATCGACGGCGCCTGCATGACGTGCTGGCAAAAGCTGGGTTGCTGCTGCGAGAACGAATTCGGGTTCTTGAGCCGTTCAATCCGCACTTTCAGTAGCAGCTTGTCTTCGTACAGCAGCGAGGTGTGGTTCTCACCATCTGGCTGCCCACGCGTCAGCGGTACCCAGTACCTGGCGCTGTCAGTGAATAGATCGAACCAGTCGTCGAAGCGCTTTTCGTCGATCAAGCGCGCCTCGTGGTAGACAAAGTCCAAGACCTTGTCGATGTCAGCAGCCGCCGCGCTCATTGTGCGACACCTGCATGCGCATCTTCAGTCATGAACCGCGCCCAGGCCCGGAACTGACCCCGCACCGATACTTCGCTGGTACCGTTGTAGGTACCCGCGATCGATGCACGCTCTGCGGCCGAGTAGTCACGGTGCAAACTTACCCATTCGTTGCCATCGGCCGCCAAACCCTCCTGGATCGCACGATAGCAAAGAAGATCGTCGTGGCCGACCACTGACATCGGCGCATTGATGAGCCGCGAATACATCAGCGTGCGCTGCAGGATCTCCTCCGGCGCGCCTGCCAGGCGAAATGTCCAGCTCTCGATGATGGTCTTGTCAACGGCGATTGGACGTGCGACGCGAATGGCCTGAATCGCGCCCTTGATAGTCAAGCTCGGGTAATACACGGTGTTGTGACGCGCCTCGCGCAGAATTTCTTGTGCACGCTGCTCACCGTAGGCGCGAGTCATCGCCTGCTCATACGCGGGCACGGCCGAATACTTCGAATGGATCGAGAAGTTCACGCCCGTGTAACTATGGCCGTTCTCATAAATCCTGACGCCCATCTGGTCGAAAAAGTCGTACCCCGACACAAACGGCGCGAATTGTTCGACCACCATCGGCTTGGGCACCTCGGGTGGCTGATCGCGCCACAAGCGCTTCGCCGTACCGGCCGACGATTCATGCGCCACCATCGGGTGCATCGTATCGTTGAGATTCTCTATGAACATCTTCCAGTTGCAATCATGCAGGTAGCGCAGCACACCACCCGCAACTTCGAGCTTACCTTCGGGCGAACGATCGACCATGTTGTCGATCGAGCTGAGCGAGTCGCCAAAATACTCTTTGAACCCCAGGCCGCTACTGGCGAGTCGGATGAAAATAAAGCCCCGATAGTTTTCCACATTGACGACCGGTTCAATGCCGCCCGCCGCACGACACTGCGCGAAGTTAGTGCCATCGTAGCCGCTCCGCAGCGGAATCGTGCGCACCGTACCGTCCGTGCGGTACGTCCACCCGTGATACGGACAGCGCAGCATGGGGCCAACATTTCCCGCCACCGCGTTGATGAGTTTCGCGCCCTTATGAGCGCAGCGGTTGTACAGCACCCGCACAACGCCATCCGTGCCGCGGAGCATGAACAGCGGTCGGCCTGCGATTTGCGTACTGTAGAAGTCACCGCTTTTCGGCACCTGACTATCGTGACCGAGATAGATCCAGGCGTTGCGCCACAGATGTTCCTGCTCGATCTCGAACAACTCGGGATCGGTATACACGTCACGGTGCACTTCATCGGCGCGCACCAGAGCACGAATTGCCTCGGGATTCGATCGGTACCTGCTCATTCTGCCCATACTCCCACTTGTGAGACGTTCTGCAATACTGTAATCGCTAATTTGTCCGTGTGATTTAGTGGATCTAATGCGTCACTTGACGAAAAGTAATCGACTCGGCGCAGCGACATGAGGCCCTCGACCCGCGGCAGTCGAAATCGTCGGAGTCCGCTGTAAAATCTGGCGTCCGGTCGACCGTGCGTCTGCGCAAGTCGCCCCAGCCTGCGCGCCTTGCCGTGCGAGCTACGGTCGGGCGAGATCGCCGACTACGCCGGCGCGCGCGACGCGATTCCGTATTTCCAGCAATGCTAGCCGCGCCAAGCAGTGGCTCTGCCATCGCTTAGTAGCTAGGATTGTCCACGGGCAACCCCATCGCATGCTGGCCCCACATCGTTCCGGTCACATCCCAGGACAAGCCGAGATGCGACGCGGCTGCATGCATGTCGCGGAACGAGCGCTGCATATAATGGTCCAGGTAGATGCCACGGCCACCAGAGGCCGCGAACAACCGATCTATCGCGGCTGTTAGTAGCTTGACCGCAAACCCCTGATTGCGACGCCAGTGGATGCGCTGATCGACCGACACTTCCGCGCCCCGCTCCACGGTGGCCATCGCTTCGCGGCAATCCTGCAAGATGAGTGCACGCGCCGCTTCGATCTCGGCCGCCGCCTCGGCGACACGCAGCTGCACAAGTTGCTGCTGCGCCAGTGTGCCCGTGGCACGCACGAGGTTCCGTGTCCGTGCCGCCTCCATGTATTGCTCCAACGCGCCGGTAGCGATTCCGAGCGCGGGCGCGACTATCGCGTACGGGTTGATTGCGATCAGCGGCAGCTTGAACAGCGGCGCCGCGTTGAGGCTGATTCCGGGGCCGCCGCCGGCGCGCAACTCTGCGGTGGCCGCGAGACGGTGCATCGGGACGAACACATCTGTTAGCCTGGCGTCACGACTACCGGTGGCAGCCAGACCGGCGACGTGCCACGTGTCGATAATCTCGCAATCGGCCACCGGCACGACGACATAGGTGGCGACCGGTCCGCCGGCTCCCGCCACCGGCGGCAGCCAGGTGCAGAACACGGCCCAATCGGCAAAATCGATCCCGCTGACAAACCGCCAATGTCCAGTGACGCGATAGCCACCCTCTGCAGGTACGGCTTTGCCATCCGGCGTGATCGATGAAGTGATTAGTGCAGCGGGGTTCCGATCCCAGACATCGCGCTGCGCCCGTTCCGGGAACTTGGCTAACAACCAAGCGCGCTCGGCGGTCACGCCGTAAACCCACGCGGTCGAGCCGCAACCACGACCCAACTCGGCCACCAGCTCGACGAACTCCACCAGGCCCAGTTCATATCCGCCGAACGCGGCCGGCTTTTGCACCTCGAACAACTGCGCCGCGACGAGTTCTCGCACCGTCTCGTCTGGTACTCGCCGCGCAATTTCCGCGGCCTGTGCGCGCTCGCGCAAGCGCGGCACCAATGCATCGGCCCGCTGTCGGAGCTCCTCGAAAGTTGGCCGCCGATGCCCGTTCACCGCGGCGACCGTCCCTCAATACTCATTGTATTTCTTCGATTGCCCGCGCACCTTGGCCGCGGGATAGCGCTCAGCGTTCTTTTGCATCTTGCGTTCAGCGGCCTCGAGCAGATCGATACCGAGGCGGTCCGCGAGTCTTACCGTGTACAACAGCACGTCGGCGAGCTCGTCGCTCACCATCTCGCGCCGCCGCGCGTCGAGCGCCAGATCCTGCTGCTCGGCAACCCACTGGAAATGCTCCATCAATTCGGCCGACTCGATCGAGATAGCCATAGCGAGATTCTTGGCGCTATGAAATTGCTCCCAGTCGCGCTCGGCCGCAAAGGCGCGGAGCGCGTGTTTCAACTCTTCGAGACTCTGCATATTGTGGTTCCGCCTCTCACGCCGAATGGACAAGCCGATTGTCACCCCGATCGCGACGGGGTAAAAGCACTAATCAACTTACGAAAGGGGGAAATCGAATGACCAAACATTTGAGTCGGCGCGCACTGCTCGGTTCTGCCGCAGCGGCGGGAGCATGGGCGGCCGCTGCGAGTATCGCTGCGCGAAGTCCGAAGCCGCAAGATCCAATGACAGCTGCCGACACCAGCAAACCGGCCCCCGCAGCTTCACGACTCGTCCGCTTGTCGGCCAATGAAAACCCGTACGGCCCCGGACCGAAAGCGCGAGCGGCAATTGCGGCAGCGATGCCGGAAGCCTGTCGCTACAGCATCGACAGCTACAACCGCCTGATCGATCAACTGGCGCAGCGTGAGAACGTTGAGCGAACCAGCATCGTGCTCGGCTCTGGATCCGGTGAGCTGCTGAACATGCTGGCGCTCGAGTACGTGGGCCGCGGCGAACTGGTGACGGCCTGGCCTACCTTCGAGCAGATCACGACCTACGCTGAAAGACTCGGCGCCACGGTGCGTCGCGTGCCGCTTGACCGGCAGATGCGCCACGATCTCACCGCGCTCGGCAGCACCGTGTCCGCAAACACGGGCCTGCTGTACGTCTGCAATCCTAACAACCCGACCGGAACAGTGGTTGCGGGCGAGACCCTGCGCGAATTTTGTCGCTCGATGGCCAATCGCACCCTGGTCGTCGTCGATGAAGCCTATCTCGACTTGATCGAACCAGGTGCGACCGAGAGTATGGTCGATCTGGCCCGTGCTGGCGAAAACGTAGTCGTGCTGCGAACGTTCTCCAAGATTCACGGACTCGCGGGCCTCAGGATCGGCTATGGGATCGGTGCTGCGGGCGTGATCAAGCGGCTGCGCCGGATGCAGATGGCGTTTGCCAACACACTTGGCATGGAGGCCGCGCTCGCCAGCCTGAACGATCGACAGTTCCTGACTGACACTGCCGCGGCACTCGCGCAAGATCGAGCGCGCATGTTGGCAGCCTGTCGTGGACTGGGCCTGGAATGTTCCGACGCACAGGGGAACTTCATCTTTGTGAACACGGGGATGCCGAATGATCAGTTCCGCGAGCGGATGCGTCAGCAGCAGATCGAAGTCGGGCGCACTTTCGAGCCCTATGCGACCTGGTGCCGCGTCACCGTTGGTACCACCCAGGAGACGGACCGATTCCTCGCAGCGCTACCGCGCGTTGCCGCTGGCTGACGCGGCGGGCACAATCGGCCCTTTAGCCAGTCAAGTCGCCCGCACCATAGCGTCGCTCGACAGAGGTTCCCAATATGTCGCGTTTTTTGTTCCAGATACTGGTCATGCTGCTGATCGCATCGGCTGCGCTCGCGCAATCCAGGACTCCTCTCACCATCGAAGCCACCTGGCGCATGCAGCGACTCGGTGACCCGAGCCTTTCGCCCGATGGACGCGTCGCGGTCGTACCGGTCTCAACCGCCGACATGACCGAGAACAAGATTCTGACCGATCTCTGGC
>JAGRJB010000095.1 GCA_020442965.1 Pseudomonadales bacterium | reverse complement strand
GCGGCGCCGATATGCCGGTCGTGATTTCGCTCTACAACGCGCTGACCGGGCTCGCCGTGGCCTTTGAGGGCTTCGTGCTGAGCAACGCGGCAATGATCATTGCCGGTACGGTGGTCGGTTCCGCGGGCACGCTGTTGACGCAGCTCATGGCAAGGGCCATGAACCGCTCGATCGGCAACGTTCTGTTCAGCAACTTCGGTGAATCTGGCGGCGCGGCAGGTGGGCCAGTCACGGGGTCGATGAAGCTGATCGAAGCCACCGACGTCGGTGTCATGATGGCGTTCGCCGAGAAAGTGATCGTCGTGCCCGGCTACGGTATGGCCGTTGCACAAGCCCAGCACAAGGTCTGGGAAATGTGTCAACTTCTGATCGATCGCGGCGTCACAGTCAAGTTCGCGATTCACCCGGTCGCCGGCCGGATGCCAGGGCACATGAACGTATTGTTAGCCGAAGCGGGCGTGCCGTACGACTTGATCGCCGACCTCGATGAGATCAATGCGGAATTCGAAACCGCGGATGTCGCGCTCATCATCGGCGCGAACGACGTGGTGAATCCGGTCGCCCGCACGGATAAATCGAGCCCGATTTACGGCATGCCGATTCTGAACGCCGACAAGGCGAAGAATGTCATTGTCATCAAGCGAGGACAGGGTGCGGGATTTTCCGGCATCGAGAACGCGCTGTTCTTCCTCGACAACACCCGCATGCTGTACGGCGATGGTCAGAAGGCCACGGCAGCACTGATTGCTGCGATCAAAGCGGTTGGCTAGCAGTGTTGCCCGTGAATCCGCGTTGCGCTAGTTAGGCCGATTCGGCGTTTGCTGCAACTGCCGGCGCTGTTCGAGGCGCTGGCGCCGCTGCTCGAGCATTCGCTGCCGTTCCTCTGGCGTCGCTTGCTG
Organism: Pseudomonadales bacterium; assembly: GCA_020442965.1. Lineage (GTDB taxonomy): Bacteria > Pseudomonadota > Gammaproteobacteria > Steroidobacterales > Steroidobacteraceae > CADEED01. The sequence goes on along the minus strand of JAGRJB010000095.1, from coordinate 894 downwards.
CCAGCGATCGCGCAGCTTGCGGCGCTGCTCAGGCGACAGCTTCTTGAAGGCGCGAAAACTCTGCCGCACGCGCTCGCGTTCCTCGGGCGACAAGTCCTGCAGCTTCTGCAACTGCGCGCGCACGCGTCGTCGCTTCTCGGGCGGCATGTTCTGCCAGCGCTTGAACCGCTGCCGCGCGGCGGCGCGCTTGTCCGCATCCATCGCCAGCCAACGTTCGGCCCCGCGCGCCAGCCGCTGCTGGCGCGCCGGCGGCAGCTTGTCCCAGTTCCCGGCTTGTGGTTGCAGCAGCTCTTGTTGGGCGGCCGACAACTGCGACCACGACAGCGGCTGCGCCTCATATGCATCGCCAGGGAGCGAGTCCGTCGATCGCGGCGCACCCTGCGCGAACGCGCTGCTGACAATCACGGCCAGCGCAACAGCTGCGACAGCCTGCCGCAATAGCGAGCGCGTGGTAGCTGATATCCTCATAACTGTTCACCCTTCGTCGGCCGCGCGGCGGCAGCCTTCACGATACGCTCCAGATCCGCATCGGCCAGATACTCCAGAAACTCTTCACCATCGGCATCCGCAGCGTCGGCCAAAAATTCGAGCAGCTCAGCATCCGGCGGCGCAGCGTCGGCGTCGGCTGCTTCGGCATGGTCAGATTCCGCCACTAACAAGAAGAGCGCCAACGCCATGCCCAGCACCGCCGGTCGTGATCGTGCAGTCACGAACCGACTGCCGCGCCGTCGCCGGCGGCCTCGAGCGCCGCCCACTCGTAGAATTCCAGCTCGTCGCCCGACTCAGCCAGGTCCAGCGCTTCGTTGTCGACTAACAATTCGAACTCGCCGCCGCCGGTCACCGGCAAAGCGCCGGGCGCCTGACCGTCCGGGCGCGCGACCAACAGTACTATCC
>JAGRJB010000094.1 GCA_020442965.1 Pseudomonadales bacterium | reverse complement strand
GACTGCCGGTGGCGTCGAACAGCGCGCAGGAGAAATCCAGCCGCTCACGGATATTCACGGAGGAGGCCGTGTGCTGCAGTGCTGCGCCCATCTCCTCGGCGATCGACATGAAGAGGCCATTGAAGATCTCGAGCCGCACCGGATCGGCGGCGGTCCCGATGGCGACCATTGCCTCGCGCGGCGCGTGCCGCGTGAGAATGCGATTGCCGCGCGGATCCACTGTCGCGCGCCAGCCCGGTTCCACCACCGTGGTAGAGCCGGCATCGACGATCAGCACGGGCCCGGTCGTGGTGAAACCCGCCGCGAGCCCCGCGCGTTCGAACACGGGTGTGCGCTGCCAGGCGCCACGCATATAGATGTCCACCGTGGTGACCGCCGGCGATGACGCCGGCGGCAGCTCGATGAGCTGGTCCGTGTCGGCGCCCGAGGCGGCGATCGCCTCTACCTGGATCATCTCGACGATCAGTTCGGCATCGGTTGCAAAGCCAAAGCGCTCCACATGCTGTGTCTGAAAATCGCGCTGCATGTCGGCAATAGCCGCTACCGCCACGTCGATGGTGCTGTCGGTGCCGGGATAGCGCAGATACGCACGCGCCTCGGTCGTCACGGCCGCGCCGCCGATGTGCTACGCCGCAAGCTGCACGCGCGCATCATCAGCGAGCGCCGCAACCGCTGCTGTCAGCGCCCGCGTGTTGGTAGTGGTCAGTGCCAGCGCCAGCGAGCGCTCCCGCAATACGCGCCGGTCCGCCAACCCCATGCCGAGTGCCGAGAGCACACTCGCCAGCGGATGGATCATCACGGTATCCATTGCGAGCGCGTCAGCCACGAGGCAGGCATGCTGACCCGCCGCGCCGCCAAAGCACACCAGCGTGTAGCGTGTGACATCGTGGCCGCGCGCCACCGAAATGCGCTTGATGGCGTTCGCCATGTTGGCGACCGCAATCTGCACCAATCCCTCGGCTGCGCCCGGCGCGTCGAGTCGCTCACCCGTGGTGCGCTCGTAATCGGCTAACAAATCGTCCATGCGAGCCGCGGCCGCCGCCACATCGAGTGGCTGATCTCCCGCGGGCCCAAACAACTGGGGAAAGAACCGCGTCTGGATCTTGCCCAGGAGCACATTGCAATCCGTCACCGTCAACGGTCCGCCGCGCCGATAGCAGGCCGGCCCCGGGATGGCGCCCGCGGATTCCGGCCCCACCACAAAGCGCGCGCCCTCGAAGCGGCAGATCGAGCCGCCGCCAGCCGCCACCGTATCGATGCGCATCATCGGCGCGCGGATCCGTGCCCCGGCGACGCGCGACTCGTTAGTGCGCTCAAAGGCACCGGCGTAGTGCGAGACATCCGTCGACGTGCCGCCCATGTCAAAGCCGATCACACGATCGAAGCCCGCGTCCGCCGACGTGCGCGCCAAGCCCACAATGCCACCCGCGGGCCCCGAGAGAATGGCGTCCTTGCCCATGAACGCCGTGCCTTCGATGAGACCGCCATTCGATTGCATGAACAGCGGCCGGGCATCCGGCCCCAGCTCGCTCGTGAGCTCGCGCACATACCGATGCAGCACCGGTGACAGATAGGCATCCACCACCGTCGTATCGCCCCGACCGATCAGCTTGATCAGTGCGCCGACGCGATGGCTCACCGAGATCTGCGTAAAGCCCACTTCAAGCGCCAGCGCTGCGAGCTGGTCCTCATGCGCCGTGTACCGGTAGCCGTGCATCAGCACGATCGCGACCGAACGCAGCCCCGATTTGAACGCCGCCTGCATCCCCGTACGCGCTGCCGCTGCATCCAGCGGCTCCAACACCTCGCCGTCCGCGGCGATGCGCTCGGCGATCTCGAGCACAGAAGCATAGAGCGGCGCCGCCTTCCCAATCGACCTTGCAAACAACTCCGGCCGTTCCTGGTAGCCGATGGCGAGCGCATCGCCAAAGCCACGCGTGATCGCCAGCAAGGTAGGCTCGCCCTTATGCTCCAGGAGCGCATTGGTGGCAACCGTGGTGCCGATCCGCACCTCCGCGGCAGGCAGAGCACCCGCAGCGACACCCGTCAGCCGCCGGATCGCCGCTACGGCAGCGTCGCGATATCGTTCAGGATCTTCAGACAGCAGCTTGCAAGTAACAACCCGCCCGCCCGGCAACCGGGCGACAACGTCCGTGAACGTGCCGCCGCGGTCGATCC
>JAGRJB010000093.1 GCA_020442965.1 Pseudomonadales bacterium | reverse complement strand
ATCGGATCTGACTCGACGTATGTCGCCCCTGGCGCGAGTTCACCGTAGATGAACACGTTTTCTTGGATGGCTTTAGCGGCTAAAGGGGCGATGACGAAGACGCGTTCTCCAGGTCCGTGGAGCCGAGGATCTTCAGCATTGTCGGCCGCGGGAGCGGCCATCACAAGCCAGCCGGTTAGGTCGCCGGCGGAGCTGGTAAATCGGCGGGCAGCGGCGGGATTTCACCCTGCAGGGTGTCGAGTATTGCGCTACCGGTGCGCGTGAGGCGCGCCGGGTGGGTCTTCTCGTGGATCTCTTTGAGCTTCAGGATCGACACCCGCGTGTATACCTCGGTGGTGGAGAGGTCGGCATGGCCTAACAGCGCCTGGATGTAGCGGATGTCGGCGCCGTTTTCCAGCATGTGCGTTGCGCAGGCGTGGCGCAGCAGGTGACAGGCGGCATTGGGGTGCGTGCCCTGGAACCGCGCAAGCTGCGCGCGTTCGATGGCACGCTTGACGATGCCGGAGAGCTGCTTGCCATCCATCCCGCCACCGTGTTTGGCGAGGAACAGGATCCCGGGATCTTCGGCATCCAGGTAGTTAGGCCGGATCGTGTAGAGGTACTTCTCGATCCACGCGCAGGCGCGCTCGCCGATCGGCACCGCACGATCTTTCTTGCCCTTGCCCAACCGGATGAACACGGTGCCTTCGCGCAGGTCCACGTCATCGATCCTGAGCTGCACGAGTTCCCCGCGCCGCATCCCCGTCGAGTACAGGGCCTCTAACATCGCGCGATCACGCACTCCAAGGCCGGTCGGTTCATCGACGTCGGTCGCGTTGATGACCTGCTCGACCTCGGCGATATTCAGGACATGGCGCGGCAGCCGCTGCTCGGTGCGCGGCAGCTCGAGCTCGGACGCTGGGTTGAACAGCAGATGGTACTGGCGCGTCAGCCACTGGAAGAACATCCGCACGCTGATGAGGCGCTTGTGCTGCGTCTGGAACGACAGCGGCGTGCCGGCATCTTTTCGCCGGTAGTGGAACACGTGCTGCCGGTAGCGCTCTAACAACGCGCGCGTCACCTCATCGGGGCGCGTGATCGATCGCGCCTCACACCAGTCGATGAAGTAACCGAGCTCGATGCGCCGGTTCTTCACCGTGTGGGCCGAGTAGTGCATCGCGCCCATCCAGTCGGTGAACGCGATGAGGTAGGGTCTAAAGCCTCCGCGGGTTTCCGGGTCGCCGGCGTAGCGCAGCGGCCCCGGTGGCTTGCCCGGCCGGCCGCTCATGGCCGCTGCGCGGCGGCATCCTGTGCGTAGGATGCGTTGTGACCGTTGGGTTTCAAGAGGTGCGGTTTTTCCTCTTTAGCCGCTGCTTTTTCTGGAACATCTATATTTGCAGGGTCTGAGAGGATTTCAGCAGGCCGCGAAGTACCCGCGATGGCCCCGTTTTGACCCCGCGTTGACCCCGCGAACTGGGTATCTGACCCCCGCGACCTTGCCATCGTAGTGACATCGATCAGCCCCGACAGATGCGGCGCTTCGCTCGCCGCCGGGCCATCGAACACGAGCTCATAGACGAACGATTGCCCACGCATCCCCCGGTGCACGAGCACGTATTCAAGCTGCGTGAGCCGCTCGAGGTGCACCCGCAGCTGCGTGTCCGACAGCCCCGTATGCTCGCGCACCTCGCGGCGGCTAAAGCGGTACTGCGTACGGCATATCTGCTCCGTGGCACAGCGCGCCTCGACCATCTCGATCACCCGCGCGAGCACCCGGCGCGTCTGCGGCGGCAGTTCATCCAAGCTCCGACCTAACACTTCGTGCGCGAGACGGTTCGCGATCTCGATGTCATCGAGCGTCGCCTCGACGTACTCGATCGCCTCGCCATCCTGCTGTGCGGTGCGCAGCACTCGCTGGTACTGGTGCAGCAGCGCGATCGCATCGATCAGCGTCAGGTACTTCTCATGATCGCGCCGCGCGCGGGTCTTGTCCGAGAGGAACGTGAGCTGCTCGGCGTACGGGTTCAGCACCTTCACCGGCCGCAGCAGCCGCTGCGCGTGCCGGTGCTGTGCCAGCAGCTGCTGCCGGCGCTGAGTGTTTCGCAGACCCGCCAGGGTCCGCCGCTCGCGCTGCAACCGGTGGATCGCCTGCGTTTGCTCGCGGCTCTCATCCACCGACAGCACGAGACACCGGTTCAGCAGTTCCTCATCGATCTCGATCGCGGTCGTCGTGAGGAAGATCATCACCGGCCCTTCGACGCGATACTCCTGCGTCACCAGATTCCCGGTCGCAGGGTCTTTACCGGTCGAAGCGATCATGAGCTCGCCTTCGGATTGCAGGAGTTTCAGCGCGTAGCTTGCGCGGCTCGCGCCTTCCTCCTCGACGATCGCGAGGATCTTGTGTTTCAGGTTCGTCTCGCCCATGTAGAACAGGCTCTGCCCCGTCATCGCCGAGTACTTGATCCGCTCCTCCGCCGGCATGAACGCCAGCACGGCATCCATCAGGCTTGATTTGCCGGCCGCGCTCGAGGACTGCACCATGACCGCCAGCGGCCGATCGAGTTTTCGGGAGACTGCGGCCAGGTAGCCGACCAGCTTGTTGGTGCGCTCGCCCACGAGCCCACCGGTGTCGAAGTCGGCAAGGATGCGATCCATCAGCGTCGGATCGCGCAGCAGCTCGAGCGCGGACTCGCGCTCGGCCTCCGTCATCGCCGGCGTCGCAGGTTCCACCTTCAGCGCCGCGTCGATGCGCGACTGCTGCAGGGCTTCGAGCTTCAAGAGCAGCCGGCCCAGGTCCGCCTTCACGATCTCCTCGCGCACCGCCAGATCCTTCGCGGCGTTCACGATGTACAGGTGCCGCGCTCGCGCACTGTACAGATCGAACGTGTCGACGTAGTACGCTTCGCCTTGCGCGATGTGCAGGTTGATCTTCAGGGTCTCGGGCGAGAGGTTCTTCGACAACCCCCGCACCCGATAGCGCCGCTCGCCGTAGCTCACGATCACTTCGTCGGCGAGCGGATTGTCCGAGGCCGCAGCAGCGGCCGGTGTCCGTGAGGCTGGCGGGGCATTTGCCGCATCGACCACGCTCGGCGCCGCCACCGAGGCGGCTAAAGGGATGACGGCCGGTGTTGTTGGTGCATGCTCGACGTTCTGGCCCGGTGTGTCGGCCGGCGCCGGGCCCTTGCCGAGCCACAGCGCTTTGCGGATCACGAGGCCTAACGACTGGTCGGCCGGCCGCACTTTCAGCGCATAGTCGTTCGCGTCCAGCCCCTTCGGGAACTGGATCCGGTAGCACTCCAGGCCTGCATGGATCAGCTGCTCGGCGAGCCTCTCGGCCGCCCGATCGCCGGCTTCGTCCCGATCGTAGGCGATCAGCACGCGCTTCGTGCCGTGCCGCTGGAACGCGGCCAGGTGATCGGGGGTTATGCCCTCGATGCCGTACGCGCTCGTTACGTTGCGGTAGCCGGCGCGCCAGAACGTCAGCGCATCGATCAGCGCTTCGCAGAGGATGATTTCGGAGGAGGATGCCAGCGCCGTCTCGTTCCACACCCCGCGATGCGGCCCCGGCAGATACAGATGATCGGGGGTGCCAGCACGCAGGTTGCCATGGATCTTGCGGCCGTAGACTTCGGTAATCTCGCCGGCAGGGGTAATGACCGGGATCACGATCGAGCCGTTGAAGTGCTCGTGACCGGAGTCGCGCAAGAGACCGAGTTTCTGCAGCCGGGAGCGGATCTCGTGCCCCGCCTTGCGCGTCTTCTCCGGCAGCCGCAACCCCAGCGTCCGATCGGCAAAGCCGATCCGGTGCCGCTCGATCAGTTCCGCATCATCGAGCCCGCGGCGCGCGAGATACGCCAGCGCCTCCGGCGTCTGCTTCAGCCGCTCCTGGTAGTAGCGGATCGCCTGGTCCATCAGCACCTGATCGCCGGCATCGAAGTGGACCGGGGTCGCTAACAACCGAGCACCCCGCGCGCGCGGCGCGGCAAGATCCGGCGCGCTGCGCAGCCACTCCACCGCATGCCGGAACGACACCGAGCGGCTCTTCATCACCCAGTCGATCGGACCCCCGCCGATCTGGCAGCCAAAGCAGTGCCACAGGTTCTTCGCCGGCGTCACCACCAAGGAGGCCTCCCGATCGTCGTGGAACGGACAGCGACCGAGCAGATCCTTGCCGGCGGCCTTCAGTTCAACACCCGCGGCCGCCACCAAGCGCTCGACGGCGATCTCACTTTTTAGCCGCTCCAGCTCCTCGGTCGGGATGCGCGCCATGTCCGGTCTCTCCCAAAAACCTGTCAAGAGGGGTTATGCACAAAATGTGTATTGTTTAAGGTCGGCAGAAGCATATACACTGGCTGCATATTCGGTCAAGCCACAGGACAGGCCCCGTGCAGATCGCCGCTTACACTTTTGGGCACCCGCTCCACCGTCCCGAGCACGCCATGCCCAAGACCAAAGCACGCACCAGCGACTTCGGCAGCCGCCTCACCAACCTGCGCAAGGCCGCCGGCTACACCCAGGTGCAGCTCGCCACCGAACTCGGCACCACCCAGCGCATGATCGCCTACTACGAGAGCCGCGCCGAGAAGGCGCCCGCCGCGCTGCTGCCGCAAATGGCCGCCGCCCTCGGCGTCAGTGCCGATGAACTGCTCGGCATCAAGCCGCTGCGCAAAGGCCGCAAGCCCGACACGCAGCTGCATCGACGCCTGCAGCGCATCGAGCAGCTCGACCCCAAGGCCAAGCGCCAGATCACCCAGCTGCTCGACACGTTCATCGAGCGCGAGGAACTGAAGCAGCGCGTCAACGCGCAGGAGGCCAGTCCATGACCACCATCCAGATCGAACTACCGGACGCCACCGCGCAGGCCGCGCGCGCCGCAGGACTGCTCACCCCCCAGGCGCTCGAGCGGCTCCTGACCGAAGCGCTCAAGCGCCGTGAGGCCGCCGACCGCCTGCTCTCGATCGCCGATCGCATCGCCGCCGCCGGCATCCCGCCGATGACCGAGGAGGAGATCGACGCGGAAGTCAAAGCCGCGCGCGCCGAACGTCGGGCCCGTGCGCGCGATCGTTGATACGAACCTGCTGATCGCCGCGCTCCTGTGGCGCGGCCTGCCACATCGGCTCCTCGAACAGGCCCGCGGCGGCGCACTCACCCTGATCAGCAGCCCGACACTGCTCGCCGAGCTGCAAGACGTCCTCGCGCGCGAGAAGTTCAGCGCCATCTTCGCCCGCGCCCGTCTCTCGCGCGAGCTGGCTTTCGAGCAACTGCAGCAGCTGATCGTGCTCGTCGAGGCACCGCCCTTGGCGGTGCCGGTCTGCCGCGACCCCGACGACGATCACGTCCTCGCCGCCGCCCGCGCCGCCAACGCCGACTCGATCATCACCGGCGATCACGATCTGCTGACCCTCGGGGACTTCCAGGGCATCCCCATCCGCACCGCCCGCCAGGCACTCGCCATCCTCGACCGGTCCCGCTGAACCGGCAATACACCGCCGCCCATGCCCGCTTGGGACACAATGGGCCACAACGCTAAGCCGCAGGCTATCCTGCATCGCTCAAAAAGCCCAGCTAGCTGTTGCGCGCGGCGAGTCTCCGGATCTGTTCCCTGAGCGCTTGGTGCGTCACGATTCCTTCGCCGCGAACGGGCATCGCGCACTCAGGATCGATCGCCGCGGCCTTGTCTAGATTCTTCTCAGCCTCTTTCAGTTGCCCCAACCGCATTTGCGCATACGAGAGCAGCAGCAAGGCAGCGGAGTTGAACCACGTTTCGTGCTGCTCCGAACCCCTTCGAAGCACCTCCTGGAGCCACTTGCTGGCTTCCTTGAAGCGCCCGGCGGACATAGAGTTATCGCCGAGCTGATAGTAGTCGCGCAGGATCGCGAGGCCTTCGTTGACTAACAATTCGCGATCCGCGATCGCCTCACGGTACAACCCACGATGTGAATTTACGTAGGCGCGCAGCCTAAGGGCTTCTGCCCTCAACTCCGGCTGCTCCTCAAGCAGCGCGTTGCACTCTGCAAGAGCCTCATCGTGCGCCTTGTTCTCGATGAGGGATTTGATTCGGTTCTCATGCTTCTTAACCTCGCCCAAGGCCATGACCTACTTGTATCCTTTCCACTTCGGCTCGCCGCCACACCGCTCGGGCAGACAGTTCTTCATGCACTGGGTCATGCTGCCACCGTAGACGCGTCTCCGGTCCGGATCCGCTTGCGCTGCCGCGCACAATTCCGAGCACGCCTCTATTTCCTCAGTGCAGTCTTCTTCAGCGTCCTTGCAGATCTCGCGCCCAGCTGCGTATCCAAGCAGGATCGCCGCCGCGCGAGCTGCCGACCTCTTAGCAGCTGCCGCCACCGCGGCGGCCGTTCCCTCAGAAATTTCGCCCGCTGCCGCACAGGCAGCCGCATTCGCGGGATTGAGGCACAGTGCTGGCGTTTGAAGTCCGCGCGGATCGATTCGCGAAACGGGATTGGCATACACGTACGCATACGTGTTGTGACCACCCCTCAACCCAATCGGATCTGACTCGACGTAT
>JAGRJB010000092.1 GCA_020442965.1 Pseudomonadales bacterium | reverse complement strand
CGGCGCACTGCTAGCCGCAACCTGGTGCAAGATGGCGACGCTCGGCGTAGCCCACCAAGATCCATTACCTCGCGCATAGGCAACGGGTAATTGAATCTCCCGCACAAAACGGCGATTCTTGCGCGTCTACCCGCGCAGTTATCGACCCGGACTCACGCCATGAAAAACCTGCTCGGCAGTCTCGCGCTGCTTCTGACTTGCTGGACCGCGCCACAGATCGCCACGGCAAGATCGACCGTCGCAGAATGCGATGCACGCGCCGCTCATCCAGATGACCCGGATCGAATCGGCGCGGGGGTCGAACGTCAGGATATCGATTTGCCGGCAGCGATCGCAGCGTGCGAGCGCGCAGCGATCGCCGAACCCACTAACTTTCGCGTTCGCTACCAACTCGCGCGCGCACTGTTCTATGCCGGCCAGAATGCACGAGCCGTCACGGTCATGCGCGAGGCCGCCGATGGCGGCTACGCGCAGGCACAGTTTGTCTTTGGAACGTTCATCGATCGCGGCCGCGAAGCGGCGCCGACGGACATTTGCCTGACCGAAGACTACTGGCGCAAAGCTGCAGCCGGCGGGCGCCAGGCAGCGCGGGTCGCCTACATTCGCCACACGCTGCACGGTCGATTCAAGGCATGCCCACACACAGCGACGCACGACGAATTGGCGGCACTGCTGGGAACGGCTGCCACCGCCGCCACTAACTACTATGAACGACTGCTGGTCGAAGATCTGACGACGGAACTCGCCAACGCCAGGCGAGCCGCCGCAGCAACCCCACCCGGTGCGCGCACCGCAGAGTTTGCTTGCACCAAAGGCACCGATGTTGCCGCACTCAACGGCATCCGCACCCGCCGGTTGGGCGAAACGACGGAGATGACGAATCAGCTCATTGCATTGATCATGAGCGGCGAAAAAACCATCACAGCGACGAGTCCGTGGATTTACGACGGCGACCCTGACAGAAAGCCGGTCGCGAACGGCTATTCAATGCTGCTGGATGCAGACGGCAAGGCGCACGCCGTGTTGCGCACGGTCGAAGTCAAGACCGTGCCGTTCAATGCGGTGACGGCCGCCGACAGTCGGTACGAAGGGCCATCGGTGCGGCCACTTGCTGTGTGGCGCAAGATTCACACAGCCTACTTCAACAAGCAGCTGGCACCGCTCGGCAAATCCTGGTCGGCTGACATGCCGGTCACGCTAGAGCGGTTCGAAGTTGTTTGCCGCAGTCGCTGACGCGACAGCGACAACCCGCACGGGAGCGATGCTGCTGCGGTTTGCGTGACGACGAATCCTTCACTGATCGACGACACCATCGGCAACGAGTGGGCGGCAGACCTTCGCGATCAGGCGTTCACGTAGCCGCGCTCTGGTTTCCTGCGCCTCCTCGTCCGGCTGATAGGCATCGACTGCGTCTGGACCGGTGAACTGCCTGAGCGCCGCCAAGCGCTCGTGTGCGTCGAGACGCTCGCGCAGTATGGCAACCTCAGAAGTCAGCGCCATCAGCATGTTGAGCAGCGTATCGATGCGCGGATCACTGCCGGGAACCGCACGCCGACCTTTCTGGATACGATGCCGCGTGCCGGATGCTGACGTTGCATTCATGGCGCCGCCTTGCGTGCAGAAGCGAGGTACCAGGATCTATAGACCCCATTGTTAGCGCCGCCGAACACGAAGCGTTGATCAGTTCGTGGGGCGCTGTAGGCAGCATCCTGATATCCCGCCGCGACCTCAGTAAATCCCGCCTTACGTGCGAGCGACTCGAGATCGGCCGATACGGCGCCAAGCCAGAACGGCTCATTGTTGTAGCGCGTCTCATAATCCGCACGAATCAGATCGAACGGAGCTGCTTCGTCAGCCCTGAACGGCACTTCCAGATGAACCATCACGCCGCCGGGTGCCAGCAAGCGGTAGCATTCAGCGAAGATGCGCGGTACCGCTTGCGCCGATGTTTCGTGCAGCATTGCGCTCGAGAACACCAAATCGAATCGTTCGTCCGGAAAATCAGTCCGCTCGGCGCTCTGTTGAGAAAAATGCAGCGGTAAGTCGAGCAATGCAGCACGCGCATGCGCGTAACGCATCAGGCCAGCACCCACATCGATGCCGTGAATCTCGGCGGTCGGGAACGCCTCAGCCACGGCGCACAAACTGTTGCCGATCGTGCAGCCCATCTCGAGCACGCGCCGCGGGCTGAGATCGGGAAACCGTTCGCGCAAGTGCGCTATGACGGTATGCCCACGCATGTCGTTCATCTGGCCGCCCTGCCGGCC
>JAGRJB010000091.1 GCA_020442965.1 Pseudomonadales bacterium | reverse complement strand
GCGCGGTGCCGAGGGTCTGCGAGAACAGGATCGTGCACCAGTAGAACCACTCCACTCGACGCGTGACGACACTCTGGATGGAAATCGTGCCCTCGATCCAGTACCAGATCGCGAGACTGGCGCCGAGCAGCGCGAAAACAATGGCTACCCCGCCGGGGTAGCCGATGCCGAGTGATCGATCCGCGAAGTCGGCGAGGGTGGTTCCGAGGGTTGTCGTCGCGACGATCGTTCCCCAATACAGGAATGGATGAAATCTTGTTGCCCTGATCTGGGCGCCGACAAGGCCTATGAAAATGGCTGCGAATATGCCTGTGCCAACGAGATAGCCGAGATCGAGCGTCATCGTCACCCAATCACCACCGGTCTCCCCCAGTGTGGTTGCGGCGATCTTGATGACCCAGAACCCGAAGAGCACTTCGGGAACTTTGCTCACCGCTTCAGTGGCGACAGATCGCGGATCTACAGTCATCGAAACTTCTCGCAAACTTGTTCGGGTACCAACTTCACGTCGGGCCGACGACGCTCCGCAGTTCGTGAATGATAGCCCGCAGACCGCTCGATCGCGGCGTTGGATCTGACGTTCCGGGTGAAACGTCATCAGTGGGCAGGCTCAATCATGATTGGCAAGAACCATGCGTGGGTAGTTACGTCTTGACGTCGATGCGTCAGCGTGCGCCTACACGAGCCGCTCTCCACTGCACAGCGCTTGTACGAATGCGATCGGTCGGGTTCCCAAGCTCTTCGCCCGTGTCGCGATCTCGAGCTGCGACGGCGAAGATGCGTGCATACTGCCTGAGCGATGGCCCATGCATGGATAATCTTCGGTCGCTGGCTGCGCCTGCGACGTCTCCTTGGACGGTGGGGGCGCGCCGTCACCAGCCGCGCCGCGGTGGGCGAACCGCCGTTGCGAGCGAGGCTCTTCAATGTCGAGCAGATGGAGCTGCACGGCGAGGCGCTGGCGCATGCTCATCAGTTGCACATCCACCGCACGCCTGATCGGCTGCTCGCAAGACTCGACGACAATGAAGCGGTACTCGCCAATGCCCGGCGATCGCTCACAGCCATGGTGCGCGATCAAGTGCGTATCACACCGGCTGGCGACTGGCTACTGGATAACTATTACCTGATCGAGGAGCAGATTCGCACTGCGCGACTGCATCTGCCGACTAACTACAGTCGCGAACTGCCGTCGTTGGCAAGCGGCGTTTCCGCAGGCCTGCCCCGCGTCTTCGACCTCGCGACGGAGGCGATCAAGCACGGCGATGGACGAGTTGATGCACAAACCATGAGTCGCCTGATCGCCGCCTATCAAGCAGTGACACCGTTGAAGCTCGGCGAGCTGTGGGCGATCCCGATCATGCTGCGTCTCGCACTGATCGAAAATTTGCGACGTATGAGTGGCCTTATCATGCAAGACAGCGCGGACTACCGCCTCGCTGCCGAGTGGGTAGCACGTCTCGAGGATGTTGCTGAACGTGACCCGAAGAGTGTGGTGCTGGTCGTGGCGGATATGGCGCGCTCGAAGTTGCCGTTGACCGGAGCGTTCGTATCTGAGCTGATGCGCGGCTTGCACGGTCGTAGTGCGGCGCTCGCGATGCCGATGAGCTGGATCGAACAGTGGGTGGCGCACGGCGGTCACGGCGTGGAGCAGCTGATTCACGCCGAGAGCCAGCAGCAGGCGGCCGACCAGGTCTCCATCAGCAACAGCATTGGCAGTCTGCGGTTTCTGATCAACATGAACTGGCGCGAGTTCGTTGAATCCATGAGCGTCGTGGAGCGGACGCTACGGGATGACCCCGCAGGCATCTATGCACGCATGAATTTTCACACGCGCGATAATTACCGACACGCTGTTGAGTTGCTCGCCCGCTCGGGCGGGGTGAGCGAAGTCGACGTTGCACGCGTCGTCGTGGGTCTTGCGCGCCGCGCCGACGGCAGTGATCCGATCGTGACGCATGTGGGCTACTACCTGATCGACGACGGCCTGGACGAGAGTCGCGCGGCGATTGCCGCATCGAGCGCAGCGCGTCCCAAGCGCTGGCGGCGGCCGCGGCGAATCTCACTATGGGCCTACCTATTGCCGATCGCCTTGCTGGATGCGCTCTTCGTCGCCGGTCTGATGTCGCAGATGCACGGCGTCGAATTGCCGCAGCCGGTCTATGCGAGTGTGGTGGCGCTGGCGATTATCGTATTTGGTGAGCTGGGCATCGCCTTGGTCAATTGGGCAGCGACCATCGTGATCGGTCCGCAGGCGCTGCCGCGGCTGGACTTCTCGGGCGGTATCCCGACCGATGCACGCACCATCGTTGTCGTGCCGAGCATGCTCGGTAATCACGCGGCGATCGATGCGTTGGTCGAGGCACTCGAAGTGCGCTTTCTGGCCAATCGCGATCCGAATTTGCAGTTCGCGCTGTTGACCGATTTCCTCGATGCCGACGAGGAAAACCTGCCCACCGACGCCGCGCTGGTTGCGCATGCTGCCCAGCGGATTGACCGGCTCAATGAGCACTATGCCCCCGATTCGCGCGATCGCTTCTTTCTGCTGCATCGGCCACGACGCTGGAATCCGCGCGAAGGCAGGTGGCTGGGTTATGAACGGAAGCGCGGCAAACTCGTAGCGCTCAACGAGCTGTTGCGCGGTCGCGGTCGTGAGCAGTTCTTGTACATCAGCGGTAATGTCGAGTCGCTCGGCAATATCCAGTACGTCATCTCGCTCGATACCGATACCCAGCTGCCACGCGACGCCGCACGAGGACTCGCGGCGACGCTGGCGCATCCACTGAACAGAGCGCGGTTGGATTCTCGCCGGCAGCGAGTGGTTAGGGGCTATGCGATACTGCAGCCAACGGTGGGTGCGAGTATGAGTGGACGCCAGGCGTCGCGCTATGCGCGCATGTTTGGCAGCGAGCCAGGGATCG
>JAGRJB010000090.1:2539-3271 GCA_020442965.1 Pseudomonadales bacterium | reverse complement strand
AGCGACTGGTGCGCGTCGCGCATCGAAGTGTCGGTGAGCAGTATCTGCTTTTGTTCCAGCATCCACGCTGCGAACTTCTCCGCACCCAGTGCATCGAGTCTTTGCTTGGTACCCGCTGGCGGATCGTCGACCAGCGACGTTTTTGGCAGGCGCGCCAACACCGTACGCTCGGGCTTGCGCCGGCCGGCCACTTCGGGATTACCGTTGACGATCACGTCGCCGACAAAACTCAGGATGCGCGTGGCCCGATCCCGACGTCGCGGCCAATCGAACAGTTCCGGCGTGTTGTCGATGAATCGTGTGGTGTAGTCGCCCTTGGCGAACTGCGGGTGCGTGATGACCTGATCCAGAAAACGCAGATTTGTCACGACGCCGCGGATACGAAACTCCCACAGGGCACGATGCATCCGCGCGATGCTCCCTTCGGGCGTCGGCGCCCAGGCAGTCACCTTGACCAGCAGGGAATCGTAGGAACGCGTAATGATCGCGCCCGAATAGGCGGTACCAGCATCGAGCCGCAGACCGAATCCGGCCGGACTTCGATACGCAGTTACCTTGCCATAATCCGGGATGAACTTGTTCTCCGGGTCCTCGGTTGTTACACGGCATTGCAGAGCGTGCGCCGTAACG
Source organism: Pseudomonadales bacterium (assembly GCA_020442965.1). Classification (GTDB taxonomy): domain Bacteria; phylum Pseudomonadota; class Gammaproteobacteria; order Steroidobacterales; family Steroidobacteraceae; genus CADEED01. Next base: position 2,641 of record JAGRJB010000090.1, on the reverse strand, counting down.
CGAATCTCGTCCTGTGGCGGCACGCCACTTCCTGGCGTGCCGAGCACTGCGCCGTCGGCGATGCGTAGCTGCGCTGCGACGAGGTCGATGCCGGTCACCGCC
>JAGRJB010000090.1:0-2528 GCA_020442965.1 Pseudomonadales bacterium | reverse complement strand
ATGCGCGGATTGACCTCGATGAAGTAGAGCTCGCCGCTATCCGCATCCTGCAGAAATTCGACCGTACCGGCATTGCGGTAATTGACCGCGCGTCCGATCTTGAGGGCCGAATCGGTCAGTTGCTTGCGCTGCGCGTCCGACAGGAATACGGCCGGCGCTCGCTCCACTACTTTCTGATTGCGGCGCTGAACCGTGCAATCGCGCTCGAAGACGTGTACCAGGTTGCCGTGATTGTCACCTAATAACTGTACCTCGACGTGGCGCGCACGCCGTACCAGCTTTTCGAGATACACCTCGTCGTTGCCAAACGCAGCTTTCGCTTCACGCCGTGCCATCGGCAGCAACTCTGTTAGTTGCGCATCGTCTTCGACCACACGCATGCCTCGACCGCCACCGCCCCAGCTCGCTTTGAGCATGACGGGGTAACCGATCTCGCCGGCCGCCAGCTTGCAGGCCGCCAGATCGGCCGGCAGTGGCTTGGTCGCGGGCATCACCTGAACACCCGCGGACACCGCCAGGTTGCGCGCCGACACCTTATTGCCCAGCATGCGCATGATCTTGGCCGTCGGGCCGACGAAGATGATGCCGGCCTGCTCGCACGCTTCCGCGAAGACTGGGTTCTCGGACAGGAATCCATAGCCTGGGTGAATCGCGTCGACCTTCGCTTCTCGCGCGATGCGCAAGATATCTTCGATGTCGAGATAGGCGTCGATCGGACCCTTACCCTGCCCGATCAGGTACGCTTCGTCCGCCTTGGTACGATGCAAGGAAAAGCGATCTTCTTGCGAGTAGACCGCCACAGTACCGATCGCGAGTTCGTTCGCGGCGCGCATGACACGGATGGCGATTTCGCCACGATTGGCGATGAGCAGGCGTCTAATCTTGTTGAGCATGACTCTGTCTTAGCATGAGATACGATCTGGCCTATTGTTCCAGCTGTTAAGGATAGCCGCATGTACTTGCTGATGTCCGCTCGTCTCGCCCTGTTCGCCGGCAGCGCGCTCAAACTCGGCACTGCGCAGGAGAGCCCAAGTTGATATCAATTGCAATCCACGGTGGAGCTGGCGCCCTCGCCCGGCGTGACATGACACCTGACAGGGAGGCGGAATATGGTGCTGGCCTCGAAGCAGCGCTCGACGCTGGCTATGCGGTGCTCGAGCACAGCGGCAGCAGCCTCGATGCCGTGACAACCGCAGTCGAGCTGCTCGAAGGGAATCCGTTGTTCAATGCGGGAAGGGGCGCGGTACTCAATTTCCAGGGAGTCGCCGAACTGGACGCAGCCATTATGGACGGCAAGGATCGACGCGCCGGTGCCGTAGCTGGGCTGCGGCACGTACAGAGCCCGATCCAGCTGGCGCGCAAAGTCATGGACAACTCACCGCACGTCATGTTGGTCGGTGCCGGCGCGGAGGAGTTCGCGCTAACACAGGGCATGAGATTCGTGCCGAATGAATACTTTCTGACCGATGCCCGACGCGCGCAGCTCCAACGCAAGCGCGAACGCGAGAGTGACAGTGAAAGCGGCCATGCGGGCCGAGCCGGCCAGGTGCTGCACACGGAGGCGAACGACCTGTCGGCCTTCGGGACCGTCGGCGCAGTCGCGCGCGACCTCGAGGGCAATCTCGCCGCAGCGACTTCCACGGGTGGCACGACGGGCAAACGCTGGGGACGGGTGGGCGATTCGCCGATCATCGGCGCCGGCACCTATGCGGACAATGCCAGCTGCGCGGTCTCTTCCACCGGGCACGGTGAGTACTTCATCCGCTCGGTCGTCGCTCATGATATTTGCGCGCGGGTCGCTTACGGCAAACTGACGCTCGCCGAGGCTGCCGACGAAGTGATCAATCGCAAATTGCGATCGATGGGCGGCGACGGCGGCGTTATCGCCGTCGACAGCCGCGGCAACCTGGTACTCGAATTCAACAGCGAAAGCATGTTTCGTGGCGCGCGCAGCTCCGATGGCCGACGCGAGATCGCGATCTATCGTTAGCGGTCAGGCGGTCTTGTAATTATCGTTCGGCAGCTCGTCGCGCGCGGTGCGCCGCATAGTCAATGGGTCGAGTGCAACGTAGCGGTTGCGACCTCTTTCCTTCGCCATATAGAGCGCTTTGTCCGCCCACTGGATGCCGAGATCGTGCGAACTCGCAAGGATCGCATCCATGCTGACGAGCCCCGCACTCACGGTTACATGGGGTTGCACCACCGAACCCGCATGCGGAATCTTGAGACCGCTGACGCTAACAAGCACGGCACGCGCGACCTCTTCCGCATAACTCCTGTCTGCGCCATACAGCACGACGACCAATTCCTCACCGCCGTAGCGCGCGACAAAATCGAGCGGCCGGCGTTGCGCCGCCTTACCGGCGGCGACCGCAACGCGACGCAGACAGTCGTCGCCCGCTTGATGCCCGTATGTATCGTTGAAAGCCTTGAAGCAATCGATATCAAGCATGATCACCGCGACCGGCTGTCGATCGCGCTGCGCCTGACTCCACAGGCGCCTGATCTCATCCTCGAAAGCAGCGCGA
>JAGRJB010000089.1 GCA_020442965.1 Pseudomonadales bacterium | reverse complement strand
TGCCGCCGCCCGCGAATCTAGTTCTTCGTGGCGCACGCGTCGCTTGCGCTCGCCGCTGGCGCGCGCGTCGCGCAGTCGCGCTTGCGCATCCAGCGACGACCAGCGTTCGTCGACGAGCGCAATGGGGATCGCAAAGCGTCGCAGCAGTTCGGCGGCGAAAGCGCGCACGGTGGCCGTCATCGCGCTGACCGAACCGTCGGCATTATACGGCTCGCCCACGACCAGTTGCGCGGGCTGCAACGCCTTGATCTGGATCGCGATGCCGCCCCAATCGGGCGCGCCGGCGACGGAGGCGAGCGTCTTGAGTGGCGCAGCGGTGCGCGTGAGCGTGTCGCCGCTCGCAAGTCCAATGCGTTTGAGACCGAAATCGAATGCGAGGACGAGTCGCGTGTTGTCAGGCATGACCCGCGAACGATGTCAGCTGACTGGCCTCCACACCCAGGAGGCGCAGCGCGGCGGGCCAGCGTTCGTCGTAGGGCAGATCGAAGATCACGTCGTCGTCGGCTTCGACCGCGAGCCAGGAATTATCGCGAATCTCCTGTTCGAGCTGGCCCGCTTCCCAGCCCGCGTAACCCAGCGCGATGCACGCCTTGCTCGGACCCGTGCCGCTCGCCATTGCTGCGAGAATATCGCGCGATGTGGTCACCTGGATCGAATCGGAAATCCGATGACTCGAATCCCATTCACCGCCCGGACGATGCAAGACGAAGCCGCGATCAGTGTGCACCGGGCCGCCGCGCAGCACCGGCAGGTCAGCCACGTCTGGCAGCGATGGTTCGATCTTCATCTGTTCGAAGACCTCGGCCAATTTCATGGGTAGCGGCCGATTGAGAATGATACCGAGGGCGCCGCGCTCGCCGTGTTCGCATACCAGCGTCACCGTCTGCGCGAAGGTCGGATCCGCGAGCTGCGGCATCGCGATCAGCAGATGATTCGATAGATGGGTGGTGTCTGCCATGCGGGAGAGAGTATGGCGTTCGCGCGGGCTGATCGCCAGCGGTCACTCAGAGTCCGCTGGCGCCGTCAGGACGCCGCGACCGGCCGCGGTGCCTTCGAAGCGCCATTCATAGGCGAACCGCAAGACGCCGTAGCGCGCCGCCAGTGCTTTCGGAAACGGGTCGAACGGGCTCGCGAGTTTCAGGATATCGAGCGTGGCCTGGTCCAGTGGCAACGAACCGCTGGTGCGGCGAATTTTAGCCTCGTACAACGATCCATCGGCAGCAATCGCGACTTCGAGCACCGGGGTGGTGGTCGCCTGGTGGCGCCGCGCCGCCGCAGGGAAGTTCAGCGTGCCCAAGCGCTCGATCTTGTCGCGCCAAGCGACGAGGTACGGTGCCAATACCGCCTCACGCGTATCCGGCGTAGTCCACAGTTCTTCGCGCTTTGGGCCACGCAGGCTCGTGTCGTCAGGACTGGTATCGCCCGGGCGAGACTGAGAGCCGCTGCCATTCAAGAGCAACGGCATATCGCGCGCGTCGGCAGTCAGCGCCGGTGGCGAGAAATAAAGGATGTCCGGCTGCGGCGCGCTCGTGGTCAGGACTCGCTCATTCGGCCTAAGATCATCGCTGCCCCCGTTGGCTGCTGCTGCAGTGTCGCCATCTGCGGTGCCATCCTGCGCGATCGACTCCGCGACGGGCCGTGGCACGGCGCTGTTAGTGCCATCGTCCGCGCCGGAACCGAGCTGGGTACGTTGTGCAAGATAATGAGCATTGGGGTTTTCCTTGGCCTCCGGAACATTGTCGGTGACGAGCAGGACTTCGAGCCCCGGCGCGCTCGAGCGGTTCTCCGGTACGGCTCCGAAGGTAACCCCAACGATGATGACGGCATGCAGCAGGGCGGCCAACAGCACCGTAGTCATCAGGCGCTCGCGGATCGGAGCTGACCCCTCAGCGAGCAGTAGTGAGCGGCCGCTCACGCAGAAACCGCTCCGCGCGCCTGCAATTTCTGCTCGATCGCTGCGATCACCATGCCCCCTATATCCAGATCGAATTGCCTGTCCAGCTCGCGAATGCCGGTCGGGCTCGTGACATTGATCTCCGTGACAAAGCCGCCGATGACGTCCAGCCCCACGAACAGCATGCCGCGACGTGCGAGTTCGGGACCAATCTGCTGCGCCAGCCAACGATCCCGGTCGTTGAGCGGGCGACCGACGCCCGACGCGCCTGCCGCGAGATTGCCGCGATTGTCGGTTGCGGTCGGCATCCGCGCCAACGCATACGGCACCGGCTCGCCGTCGATCAGCAGTACGCGCGAATCGCCGCTCTCGGCAATCTCCGGAAGGTAGCGTTGCGCGATGGCAAAGCGGTTGCCGTAGTCGGTCAGCGTCTCAAAAATGACCTGCATGTTCTTGTCGCCCACTTCCGTGACGAAAATCGAACGCCCGCCCATCCCGTCCAGCGGCTTGACGACGATCTTGCCATGCTCGCGAGCGAACGCTGCCATGTCCGCCATATTGCGACAAATGAGTGTCGGAGCGCAGCATTGGGGAAACCAGGCCGTGAACACCTTCTCGTTGATGTCACGCAGACCCTGTGGGCAGTTGACGATCAGCGAGCCGGCGAGCTGGGCCCGTTGCAGAACGTAGGTCGTGTAGATGTACTCGGTGTCGAACGGCGGGTCTTTGCGCATCAAGACACAGTCAAAATCAGCGAGCGGTGCGGTGACCGGTGTGCCGAGCGTGAACCAGCGCTGCGGGTCCGCCCTCACGTCGAGCGGCGCGGCTCGACCATAAGCGATTCCATCGCGCAACCACAGGTCTTGCTGCTCGAGATAGGACAACTGCCAGCCACGCTTTCGCGCTGCGAGCAACATCGCGAGTGTGGAATCCTTCGCATATTTGCACTCTGCGATCGGGTCCATCACAACGGCGAGACGAATGGCTTGAGTCATCGAATCTCCCAGGAAGTTGTCACTGATCAAGTATGCCGAGCCAGCTGCTCGAAACGTGACGTAGACGGCATGGCGGGGGGTATACCGATATGTTAAAAATACGCATCAGACTGCTTCGCGCAACAGCATTTTAGTCGCTGCAGCCGTTACTATGCGCGTCTCTATTAGGAGTGATCAGGCTGTGACCGATGACAATCAGGTTCTGAAGGGTCTCAAAGTGCTGGTCATCGACGACAGCAAGACCATCCGCAAGACCGCGGAGACACTGCTCGCCAGAGAAGGTTGCGAGGTTTTCACGGCGGTCGACGGATTCGACGCGCTCGCCAAGGTGGCCGATCATTCGCCCGACATCGTATTCGTCGACATCATGATGCCGCGCCTCGATGGGTACCAGACCTGTTCGCTCATCAAGCACAACAAGGTCTTCAAGTCCATTCCGGTGATCATGCTCTCCTCGAAAGACGGGCTGTTCGATCGTGCGCGCGGACGCATCGTCGGCTCGGAGCACTACCTGACCAAGCCGTTCACCAAGGACGAGCTGTTGTCAGCCATCGAGTCCCATATTGGCGCCAGGTGATTCCCATGACGCTCATACTAATCGTCGACGATTCGCCTACCGAAGTGCACGTGATGAAGAGTGCGCTCGAAAAGTCTGGTTATCAGACTGCCAGTGCGGCGGATGGCGCAGAGGGGGTACGGCTGGCGCGTGAAATGACGCCCGATCTGATATTCATGGATGTCGTGATGCCTGGCGTCAACGGCTACCAAGCTACGCGCACGCTCACTAACGACCCGAAGACACGTGCCATTCCCATTATCATGGTCACGTCGAAGGGCCAGGAAACCGACAAGATCTGGGGGCTGCGACAAGGCGCTGTCGATTACATGGTGAAACCCGTGTCCCCGGACCAGCTGGTTGCGAAGGCCCAGTCCACGCTCGCCATCTGATATGACCGATTTACTCCCGCTGAAGTCTCTGCGCGACCGGCCCTTCGAGCTCCTCTCGGAACTCGAGCGCCGCGGTCGTGCTGTAACGGCTGCCGCTGCGACTGAGAATCCCGCCGGGCGTGAGTGGGTCGGCGTCGCGTTCAAGATGGCTGGCGAACTGTATCTCGTCGCCCGCGAAGAGACGCGCGAAGTACTGGCGGTTCCTACCAGCGTCACGCGTGTCCCAGGGGCCAAGACCTGGATCCGGGGCCTTGCCAACGTGCGCGGCCAATTGTTGCCGATCATCGACCTGCGCCACTTTCTCGGTAGCGGTACGACGCCGGCTACCCGCAATGCCCGATTGATCGTAGGCTCGCATCGCGAGGTGCCAGCCGGATTGTTAGTCGATGAGGTACTGGGTTTTCGCCGATTCGCCGACGGCGAGTTTTCGGGCGACGCGCCGCCAACCGTGGTCCGTTGCGATCGCTTTCTCGCTGGCGCGTTCAAGCGCGGTGCTGAACAATGGCCCGTCTTGTCGCTGCGCACGCTCCTGGAGAGTGCCGGCTTTCAGGATGCGGCTGCCTGAGCGGCCCCGTGAACCAGAGCAAGATGTCAACGACACACGCCAATTCCGCCAAGACGGTCCAGACCGTTGCTCTCCTGTTGCTCGTCGCGGCCGCGATCAGCGCGCTCGCAGGCATTTTGTCGGCGGTCGGCTACGCGCAGAACCAGTTGCCGCTTTTTGCGGGCGTAGCTCTCGCCAGTGTCGTGACGCTGATTCTCGCTCTGTTCGCCTGGCAGAGCATTCGCCGTATCGAGCGTGAACTGGTCGAGCGTGAGCGCGCAGCGCTCGCGCAACGCAAGGAGAGTGAGCGCAATCAGGAGGCGATTCTGCGTCTGCTCGACGAGCTGGCGCCACTCGCCGACGGCGATCTGACGGTGCAGGCCACCGTCACCGAAGACATCACTGGCACGATCGCGGACTCGATCAATTACGCGATCGGTGTGCTGCGCGATCTCGTGAGTACGATCAATCAATCGGCCATCCAGCTGGACGGCGCGACACGGCAGACGCAAGGCTTGTCGCAGCATCTCGCCAAGGCCGCCGCGGCACAGTCCAAGCAACTGGTCGCGGCGACCGAGTCGGCTGGCACGATGGCGGCATCTACCGAAGAAATTTCGGGTAACGCCGAGCGCGCGTCTGACGTCGCGCGCCATTCAGTCGATGTGGCGCACAAGGGCGGTGATGCCGTACGGCGCACGATCGATGGCATGAACACGATTCGCGAGACCATCCAGGATACATCGAAGCGCATCAAGCGCCTCGGCGAGAGTTCGCAGGAGATCGGCAACATCGTCGAGCTCATCAACGACATCGCCGAGCAGACCAATATCCTGGCGCTCAACGCCTCGATCCAGGCGTCGATGGCCGGCGATGCGGGGCGCGGTTTCGCCGTGGTCGCAGATGAAGTGCAGCGACTTGCGGAACGTGCGGCGGCCGCCACGCGCCAGATCGAAGGATTGGTCAGAACGATCCAATCGGACACCAACGAAGCGGTGGTGTCGATGGAACGCAGTACAACGGACGTAGTCGGTGGCGCATTGCTGGCAGAGAACGCCGGGGCCGCGCTCGAGGAAATCGAACAAGTGTCCAATCAGATTGCGAGCCTGGTGCAGAACATTTCAGCGAGTTCGCGGCAGCAAGCGGGCGAGGCACAGAACATCGCGCGTAACATGCAGGTCCTGAAGGAGATCAGTACTCAAACTGCAGAGTCGACGAGTGCCACGTCACAGGGCATTGCGAAGCTCGCCGAACTCTCTGCCGATCTGCGCGAGTCCGCCGCGGGTTTCAGGTTGCCAGCCGACGCGCCAACGATTATTTCCGATACACAGCGGGTGCGCGCCTTGGCGGCTAGTGATCAATCAGGGTCGCGCCCGCGTCCAATGCAAGCCGCGTCGTAGTTTCGCCCGATGTCTGAAGTTGCCATGCAGACGCTGGATCTCGTCGGTCGCGAGATCAATCACTCGCTCAACGAAGCCCGCAATGCGCTCGAGACCTACGTAGAGCAGCAGGAAAACGTCACACTGCTTGAGCGCTGCAGCGCTGATCTGCACCAGATCCAGGGCGTTTTGCGCGTCCTCGAAATTTACGGCGCAGCGCTGCTCGCTGAGGAGATGGAGCATGTCTCGTGCTATCTGTTGTCGGCGAGTGCGCGCAAAAATCAGGCCGAAGCACTCGATGCGTTGATGCGCGCAATGGTTCAGTTGCCCGGCTACCTGGAGCGCGTGCTCGCGGGCGGCCGCGACCTGGCACTGGTCCTGCTGCCGTTGCTCAACGATTTACGCGCCGTCCGCGGCAGCCCCCTGCTTTCGGAAGGCACACTGCTGCTGCTCAATCTCAAATCGGACAAACAGGCGGCGCCAGCGGCCGGCGGCGGCGGCGAAGAGGTGCTGACCGCGGCGCAATGGGCGCGCAAGCTGCGCGCGCGGTTTCAGGTAGGACTGATCGGCTGGATACGCGGCGAGCGTACCGAGCAGAACCTTGACATCCTCACGGCCGTCGCACATCAGCTCGAGCAAGTCGCGACCACGCAGCCGGTGTTCCAGCTCTGGTGGGTCGTCGGCGCGTTGCTCGAAGCGCTGCGCGAAGACGGGCTCGAGGCCGGTGTTTCAGTCAAGCGGTTGTTAGGACTCGCAGATCGAGAGATTCTGCGATTGTACAAGATCGGCGAGGCGCGCTATGCGCAGTCGCCCTCGGTCGAGTTGCTGAACAACCTGTTGTATTACATCGCGCGCTCGACGAGCAACGGACCGCGAATCACGGCCGTACGCGCATCGTTCCGTCTCGGTGAGTTGCTACCGGTCGACGATTCGATCGAGGAAGAGCGCGAGAACCTGTCGGCGCCGTCGATCAAATTGATGCAGACCGTGGCCATCGCCATCCGCGAGGATCTCGGCAAGATCAAGGACGTGTTGGATATTTTCGTGCGGCGCGGCGGTCAGGGTGCCGAGCTCGAGCCGCAGCTTGCGATGCTACGCAAGATCGGCGATACGCTGGGCGTGCTCGGCCTGGGCGAATTGCGTGCACGGATCGTCGGTGAGACCACCCGACTCGAGTCGATCGTCAGCGGCGAAGCTCCGGCCGATCATGCCGCGCTCGTGCAGATCGCCGCGACGCTCATCAATGTCGAAGATCGGCTCGATCGCGACTTGGTAGGCTTGATTGTGCCGAAGGCGGCCGTACAGGGCGATGCCACGGGCGGCGACGTCGACTTTCAGCAAGTGCAGGCCGCCGTGCTGCGCGAGTGCAGCGTCAATCTGATGCGCATCAAGGAAGCGGTATCGCAGAATGTCAGCGGCACGCTCGATGCGGCAGCGCTCGACAGTTGGCCGGATCTGCTGCGTGGGATCAAGGCAGGACTACTGATTCTGGGGAAGTCGCGTGCGGTCGATATCATCGAACGCATTGGCCAGCACCTGAAGACCATGCTGCAGCCTGGCAGCATGGTGGCGCCGACCGTCTACCTCGATCGTCTGGCCGACGCGATCGTCAGCGTCGAGTACTACATGGAAACCCTGCAGGCTGCACGCGCCGATCCCTGGTACATGCTCGACAATGCCGAGACCTGTCTCGATGCGTTGGCGCAGTTGCCGCGTCGCACGGTGCCTACCGTTGCACCGGTGGGGCCGGAAGCCTTTGCAGCGACGGTTCGCCTCGAACCGACTGAAGTCGGCGAGGGCGATGTCTTGCTGACGGATGTCGCTGCGGCCGGCATCGACCTGCCCATACTAAGTCGCACGATGACTCGCGTAGATCTGGCGCCTGAGCCAGTCGATCCGGATCTCCTGGCGCTCTATATCGAAGAGGCGCGCGAGGAAGTCGCCAAGATCGCGGCCTTGTTCCCGGAATGGGATTCCAATCCGCTGGCCATTGATGCGCTGGCCGATGTGCGCCGGTCGTTCCATACCTTGAAAGGCAGCGGTCGGATGGTCGGCGCGCTCGATATCGCCGATTTCGCCTGGTCGATGGAGAATCTGCTCAATCGAATTCTTGAGAATACGTTGCCGCGCTCGCACGATATTCTCGTGACGCTGCGTGAAGCCGTGGTGATCGCTCCGCAGTTAGTCGATGCATTGGCTGACAATCAGCCAGCGCCCGCCAGTACCAGCGCCTTGATCGATCGAGCGCATGGATTGGCGGCGAACAAATCGCGGGATTCGGTGTCAACCGCAACGGCCCGGTCACGCAGAGCAGAGTCGGCCGTAGATGCTAACTCTGTGACCGGCCTGTCGGAGATTCCGGGTGCTGCGGCTACCGTGACGCTGGATGCCGACGATCCTGGCGCGACGACTGACCCCGACGCGCAGACGGGCCTCAACAGTCTGTTGACCGCGAGCGCGGTCGATCCGTCCTCGGGCGGACTGCAGTTGATCGATATCTACGTGCGTGAAACCGCCACTCATGTGGCAGCGGTGCGTGCGTTCATCGCGCTCGAGCGTGATCGGTCTGAGCCACACGCCGTGACTGAAGCCGTGTATCGCGCCTGCCATACCCTGACCGGTAGCTCGCGCATGGCGGAGGTGCGGCACGGCATTCGTTTGATGGCGCCGTGTGATCACTGGCTGCGCAAGGCCTTCGATAGCGGGGTGGGTATCGAGTCTTCCGACCTCGACCTGCTCGAGCAGTGCATGACGGCGATGGAGAGCGTCGCCGACAATCTTGGCGAGCAGACCAGTTTCTTCGTATCGCATGAGTCCCTGCTCGGGCGGATTGCGCAAGCTGAGCGAGCACTTGATAGGCGGATCATCGACGCTTCGCAGCAAATCGACATGAGCGCCTTCATGTCTGTGGATGATGAGGCCGCGGCAGAGGGTGCGGCGGAGATTCTGGATCTCGATAGCGCGGCTACCTACCAAGATTCTACTTCGGCGCCAGCGACAGCGGCGCTGGACGACCGTGACGACGAGCTGTTGACCGATTTCGATCCGGAGATCGCCGGTATTTTTACCGACGAAGCGACTGAGTTGATCGATTCGGCCGAGGCCGCACTCGCAGCGTGGAACGCCGATCGCGACGACAAAACGAGTCTGCTGGCGCTCAAGCGTCCGCTGCACACGCTCAAAGGCGGCGCGCGCATGGCCGGCATCACGCCGATGGGCGATCTGGCGCATGAACTCGAGACGCTTGTCATGCAACTCGAGAGTGGCACAGTGACGGCGCATGATGCGGCGTATGCCGCTGCGCAGGGTTCGCTCGACGAACTTGCCCGCATGCGTGAACTCGTCGTGGCAGGAAGCGGCGTTCCGAGCGGCCGACGCTGCATCGAACGCATACGCTCGTTGTCCCGATCTCCCGCCGAGGCGGACACAAGCGCACCGGACACATCCGACGCACAGCCCTATGTCGAGACCGAGGTGCTGGCAGACCAGGACCTCGTACCGCAGACCTGGGCGGCGGACGATGCAGCGGTCGATGCTGAGTCGCCGCCTGAACCAACGACCGAGCCCAGCCACGAATCAACGGCCGAGCCAAGTGTTGAATCAGCCGAACCGGTTGCGGCGATGCCGGCGGTGGACGCCCCGGAGTTCGACGACGAGCCGAGGCAGCCGAGTTACGAGCCGATCGAGCCCGCAGCGTTTCGCGACGCACCGGGCTTGTCGTGGGTGGGGCGCGCGACCGAAACCGATTTACCGGCCGCGGCGCCCGTACCGCCGGGCCGCGAGCCGGTGGCGCCGCTCGATCGGCCCGAACTCGCGCGCGTCGACGCGGAGTTGTTAGATAAGCTCCTGAACAGTTCCGGTGAAGCGAGTATCGCGCGCGCTCGGCTCGAGCAGCAGATGGCCTCGATCGACTTCAACGTGGGTGAACTCTCGCGCACCGTGGCACGGCTCAAAGAGCAGCTGCGTAAACTCGAGATCGAGACCGAAGCGCAGATTCTGCATCGCTACGAGGAAGAGGGCGGCGAACGCGGCGACTTCGATCCGCTCGAACTCGATCGGTATTCCGCAATTCAACAATACTCACGGGCATTGGCGGAAACCGCGAATGACGTAGCGAGCATTCAGCAATTGCTCGAGACGATGACCAAGGATACACATGGTTTGCTGCAGCAGCAGGCGCGGACCATTACCGAATTGCAAAACGGGCTGATGCGCACTCGCATGGTGCCGTTCCAACGCCACGTGCAACGACTGTCGCGCATCGTACGACAGGCTGCGTCCGATAGTGGTAAGCAAGCGGAGTTGATCGTCGATGGCGCCTCGGGCGAACTCGACCGGCAGGTGTTAGAGCGGATGTTGCCGCCATTCGAGCACATGTTGCGCAATGCGGTCGTGCACGGCATCGAGGTGCCTGACGAGCGACGCATGCGTGGCAAGGCCGAGACTGGACGGATCAGCGTGGCGCTACACCGCGAAGGTTCAGAGGTCGTCGTGGAAGTGGCCGATGACGGTGCCGGCATGAACTTGCGGGCGATCCGCGACAAGGCCCTGAGCCTTGGCATGATCCGCAAGGACCAACAGCTCTCGGATGCCGACGTGATTCAGCTCGTCCTCGAGCCGGGGTTCTCGACCGCCGGCGCCGTCACACAGTCGGCCGGTCGCGGTGTCGGCATGGACGTTGCGGCAACCGAGATCAAGAAGCTCGGCGGCGCGCTGCATATGGAATCGCGCGAGGGCGAGGGCTCGCGGTTCACGATCCGCCTGCCGCTCACGCTGGCTATCAGCCACGCGCTGATCCTGCGCACGGCCGACGAGTTCTACGCATTGCCGTTGCCGACGGTTGAGGGCGTGGTACGTCTGGCGCGCAGCGAGGTTGCGGCGCATCTCGGCAGCGATGCGGAGCCGTACGAATACGGCGGTCAAAAGTATCGATTCCAGCACCTGGCGATGTATGTCGGTCGCGAACCGGCGCCGCTGCCCGAGACAGATGTCACGGTGCCGGTCGTATTGGTGCGTGCTGGCGAGCACTCCACCGGCCTCATCGCTGACGAGTTAGTCGGTAGTCGTGAGATCGTCGTCAAATCGGTGGGGCCGCAGATCGCGGCGATTCGTGGTATCTCGGGCGCAACGATTCTGGGCGATGGACGCATCGTGGTCATTCTGGACATCGGTGCGTTGGTGCGAGCCGATTGGCGGTTGCGCTCGGACGCGATCTTGCCGCGCGAAAAGACCGACAGCCGGACCTTCGCTCTCGTGGTCGACGATTCGATCACGGTGCGCCGGGTCACGCAACGTTTGCTGGAGCGCAACGACATGCGCGTGCTGACCGCACGCGACGGAGTCGACGCGATGGAAGTGCTGCAGGAACATACCCCGGACATCATCCTGCTCGACATCGAGATGCCGCGCATGGATGGCTACGAGGTTGCCGCCCAGGTGCGCAACGATCCGCGGCTCGCGCACGTTCCCATCATCATGATCACCTCGCGCGTCGGTGAGAAGCATCGCGCGCGGGCAATCGAACTCGGTGTCGACGATTATCTCGGCAAGCCGTATCAGGAGGCGCAGTTGCTGGAGGCGATAGAGCCACTGGTCGAGCGTCGTCGTGGCAAGCGGGCGGCGATCTAGCCATGGCGGAACGCGTCACCGAGATCTACAGCTTGCTCGTGCCACTGCTCGACGGTCGCTTGATCGTGCCGCGTGCCTGCGTTGCCGAAGTGGTGGGGTATCAGGCGCCTACCGAAATGCCGGGCGCGCCGCCGTGGTACCTCGGCACGGTGGAGTGGGGCGGCCGTCGTATTCCACTGGTTTCCTTCGAGGGCTGTTGCGGGCAGACGATTCCGCCCGTGACCGGGCGCACGCGCATCGTCGTTTTGCATGCGCTATCGAGCGCTGCAGAACTGACCGTTTACGGCCTCATCTCACAGGGCTTTCCGCAACTGGTGCGGGTGAGTTCCGATGTGCTGCGGCCAGACAACTCGCGCGTGTTTCCTGAGCGCACGCCGATCCTTTGCCAGGTGCGCATGGCGAACGAGGCACCCTGGATTCCCGACCTCGAGCGCATCGAATCGATGATCGCCGACGAGACATCCGTCACGGTCGAATGAGTCGTTAGGGCGATGCTGGTTGCCAGTTCATTGGCGCAAACTGCAGAACGCTCAGCACCGCCAACGCTGCGGTCTCCGTCCGCAGCACCCGCGGCCCGAGATTGACGCCGACGAAGCCGGCGCCGATCGCGGTGTCGGTCTCGGCGCTCGTGAGACCACCTTCGGGGCCAATCAGGACAGTGACTCGTTGCGGCGCTGACGGGAGACTTGCGGACAATGCGACGGTCGCCTCTGGATCGAGCAGCAGCTGCAGGCTTTCTGGGCAGTCGGTACAGACTTGCAGGGCCTCATCGAGCGTGCACGGCAGCACAATCTCCGGCAGGCGATTGCGGCCGCATTGTTCGCACGCATTCACCGCGATGGCTCGCCAGTGTGCCAACCGTTTTATCGCTTGCTCGTCCTTGAGGCGCACGACTGAACGTTCGAGCGCGACCGGAACGATGCGCGCTACGCCGAGTTCCGTCGCCTTTTGCACGATCCAATCCATTTTTTCGCCGCGCGCCAGCGCCTGCAGCAGCGCCACCTGGTGCACGGACTCGCGCTCGACCGGCCGATATTGCGTGGGTAGCAGCGTTACGCCGCTACGCGCGGTCTGCACGATCGTGCCGTCGTATTCGCCGCCGCTGCCATCGAACAGCACAACTCGTGCGCCGGCGGCGAGGCGCAGCACACGCGTGACGTGCAGGCTCGCCGCTTCGGGCAGGCTCGCCTGCTGACCGACGGCAAGCCGCTCGGGAACAAATAGGCGTGTTAGTCGCAAGTGGCGAGCTCGATGCCTTGCGTCGCGATCCTGGCGAGCAAATCGATCTCGTCCGGGGTGATGACGTACGGTGGCATGAAATACACGACATTGCCGATCGGGCGCAACAGCGCGCCGCATTCGAGCGCATGGCGATAGATCCTGAGACCGCGACGCTCGCGCCAGTCGAATGGCTCACGCGTCGCCTTGTTCCGGACCAGCTCGATCGCGAGAGTCATGCCGTGCTGGCGAATCTCGGCGACGCGCGGATGATCGGCGAGATGTGCGACGCTCGTGGCGAGCCGCTGTGCCAGTTCGCGGTTGCGCGCCAGCACGGGTTCATCGCGAAAGATCTCGAGCGTTGCGAGGGCGGCGGCGCAGGCGAGCGCGTTGCCAGTGTAACTATGCGAGTGCAGGAACGCATTGAGCTTGGTGTAGTCATCATAGAAGGCCTGATAGGTCTTCTCGCCGGTCATCACAACCGAAAGTGGCAGGTAGCCCCCGGTGAGGCCTTTCGACAGACACAGAAAGTCCGGGCTGATGCCGGCCTGTTGGCAGGCGAACATCGTTCCAGTGCGTCCGAAGCCGACCGCGATCTCATCAGCGATCAGATGCACGTCGTGGCGATCGCACGCTGCCCGCAGCAGCGTCAGGTACGACGGGTCATACATGCGCATGTTGCCCGCGCACTGTACCAACGGCTCCACGATAACGGCCGCGACATCATCCGCATGTGCCGCAAGCGTTGCTTCCATGTGCTCGAACTGACGGGCGGAATAGGCGGCCCAGGTCTCGCCGGGCTCGCGCAGGTAGCAATCAGGGGATGGTACGGTCAGTACGTCCATCAGCAGCGGTCCATAGGTCGCTCTGTAGAGATCGACGTCGCCAACGGCGAGCGCTCCCAGTGTTTCGCCGTGGTAGCTGTTAGCCAGCGTGATGAACTTGGATTTGCGCGTCTTGCCGAGATTGCGCCAGTAGTGGAAGCTCATTTTGAGAGCCACTTCGACTGCCGCCGAACCGTTGTCGGCGAAGAAGCAGCGCGTCAAGCCGGGCGGCGACAGTTCGACCAGATGTTCGGCGAGCCGAATTCCACTGGCATGCGTGAAGCCGGCAAAGATCACATGTTCGAGTTCCTCGAGCTGGCGGCAGATTGCGGCATTGATGCGTGGATTCGAGTGACCAAACAGGTTGACCCACCAGGAGCTGATGCCGTCCAGATAGCGCTTACCGTTGAAGTCCTCCAACCACACGCCTCGAGCGCGCTTGATCGGCAGGAGCGGCAACGTCTCGTGATCCTTCATCTGAGTACAGGGATGCCAGATGCGCGCAAGGTCACGCGCCGTCCAGTCGGCGTTCAGGTCGATATTATTGCGGAGGTCGGCCATAGGCAGTGTCGCGGGTGCCCCGATTCGAACGACTATTGTGGCATGATCAGCGCCGGCTACCTGCTGCATTGCGAATGGCAAAGACTGCTGACTCACGCGTATTGGTCATCGAACCTTCGACCGCCCTGTTGGTGGGCGTGCGGCAGGTGCTATCACCTCACTTCGACGCCCGACCAGCGGACGCCTCCGTCGATCTCATCGTTATACATTCGATCAGTCTTCCGCCGGGGGAGTTCGGCGGTCCATGGATCGACAAGCTGTTCACGGGGTCGTTGCCGCCCGACGCGCATCCCTATTTCGCGACGCTGCGTGGCGTGCGCGTCTCGGCCCACGCCTTGATCGATCGGTCGGGCGAAATTACGCAGTTCGTGCCGTTTGCCGCGCGCGCCTGGCACGCGGGTCGTTCGATCTGGCGCGGTCGCGAAGCTTGCAATGACTTCTCGGTTGGCATCGAACTCGAGGGCACCGAGACCACAGCGTACACCGATGCGCAGTATCGCTCACTGCGCGCGGTACTCGCGGCGCTTTACGCCGCCTACCCAGACTTGTCGGCCGATCGCCTGGTCGCGCATAGTGCGATCGCGCCGGATCGAAAGACCGATCCTGGACCGAGCTTTGAATGGGGAAGAATAAGATGAATAGTTCCATCGCGTCGCGTTCCTGGTATCCATGGTTTGTCGCTTTCGTCGGTCTCGCGGTGCTGTTCATCAGCAATGGCTACACGGCGACAGCGTTGTCGGTCTTCGACGAGTCGTTGCTCAACGAGTTCGGCTGGGATCGTGGGCCATTCAAGTTCCGTGACTTGTTGACCTTTGCGATCACGGCCGTGGTCGCACCCTTCGTCGGCATCGTGATCGATCGTATCAACCTCAAATGGTTGCTGATCGCGGGCATGTTGCTGCTGTCGGCAGGGTATTTTGGTTACAGTCAATTGACCGCTGATGGTAGCGGCGGTCTCGCGACGCCGCTCGCACTGCTAGCACTCGCAGGCCTCGCGGTGATGGCTGCGATCGTCTGGCGTGAGGCCAAGGGATTCGTGGTGCGCACGGCCGCGTTGTTAGTGATCGTCGGTACGATGGCCGCGGTTGTCTATTACCGATTCCTCGACCCGATGGCTTTGCACCAGGTTTACATCATTCACGTAGTTTTCTCGCTAGCCTTGTCAACCGCCGGCACGATGGTTGTGGTCGTCCTCGTTACGTCATGGTTTCTCGAGAGCCGGGGGCTCGCGATCGGCATTGCGCTCCTGGGTACGAGTGTCGGCGGCATCGTGCTGTCACCGCTCAATACCGCGATCATTCAATCGACAAGTTGGCGCCAGGCCTTCGGCTATCTCGCGATCGTGCCACTCGCCTTCGCCGTGCTGATTTTTCTCGTGCTGCGCGGTTCGCCGAAGGATGCCGGCGTCGTTGCAATCGGCCAGGATCGCGGCGCGCGGGACCTGAAGTCCTACGGGCTGACTTTTGCCGAAGCGATTCGTACGCCCACGTTTTGGGTCATCGGTATCAGCGGCTTCCTGACTTACTACTCTATCCTGGCCTTGTTCAACCATATGTTTCTGCACATGCGCGGTCTTGGCTTCGTGCCGGCCGATGCGGCGAACTCCCTGGCGGTCCTTGGCGGTCTCGCGGCACTCTCCAAACTCGCGATCGGTTGGCTGGCAGACAAGATCGATCGCAAGCTCGTCTTTCTGAGCGCGCTCGGCGTCATGTTTGTCGGCGTTTTGTTGATAGCGAAGGGCGGGCGCGAATGGGTGTGGTTGGCTATCGCCATCACGGGCTGCGGTTGGGGCGGACTATTCACACTCTATAACATGCTTACCGTCAACAATTTCGGCTTGAAGGAGATCGGTCGAATCAACGGCACAGTCAGTCTGCTAGAGTCGTTAGGCGGCGGTCTGGGCATCTGGTTCACCGGCAAGCTGTACGATATATACGGCGGCTACGAGGTGCCTTTCGAGGTGATCGCGACAGCGGTTTTCCTGGGGTTCGTCATCGGGCTCTTTATCAAGAGCGGCTCGCCGGAGGCGATGGGCCTGAGGTCGGCGACTTAGAGCGCTCGACCCGAGCCCGGCAACCTGAGGCGGTACCCGGGATTGGACGATCAGCGCTCGATAATCTCGACTCGCCGCTTGAGCGCCTGCGGGTAGTTGCGCAATTCCTCGGGTGTCGAGGTGCTGCCCGGCGCAATGTACACGCTACGCCAGACACGACCCTCGACGGTCTGTGACTTCCTGACGCGACCGCGGCGCTCCGTGCTGTCGTAGTCAGTAGGCCCCAGCTCCAGCGAGATCCGTTCGAATGGCGTGGCGTTCTGACCGACCAGCACGGTGCCGTTGAAGCGCTGCAGCGCCGGGTGATCGCCACCAGGGGGGAGTGTCTTGCGCCGCCGCCAGGCCGGCGATCGACGCCAGCGGCGCGGCCATGGTCCAAAAGGTTGCCATCGCGAGTATTGTTTGCCCATGGGCCCGGCGATTGCGAGACGCCGTTGCGTGTATTTGTACCGAAACGCGTCGTCCGACACGTGCGGTGCAGCTAGACTCAAGCCAAGGCATTCGAGGATTTCACCATGTCGCGCAATACCATCAATTTGTCTGACCCCTTGCGCGATTACATTCGCACGGTGGGCATGCACGAGGATGCTGATCTTGTCCGCCTGCGCGAAGAGACGGCGCGGCACCCCGCGGCCAACATGCAGATCTCACCGGAGCAGGGGCACTTGATGAGTTTGCTGGTGCGCATGCTGGGCGCACGCAAGACACTCGAGATCGGCGTCTTCACCGGCTATAGCGCGATGGTGGTTGCCAAGGCACTCGGTCCAAACGGCAAGGTGCTGGCGCTCGACGTCAATGAAGCCTATACAAATATTGCGCGCCGTCACTGGGCCAGCGCCGGCATCGCGGAGCGGATCGATCTGCGCTTGGCGCCGGCGGCCGATACGCTGCGCGCGCTCATCGCGACAGGTGAGGCGGCGAGTTTTGATTTTGCGTTCATCGACGCGGACAAAGAGAACTACGCGACCTACTACGAGCACGCTTTGCGGCTGGTGCGCCGCGGTGGCGTGATCGCCATCGACAATGTGCTATGGGCGGGCAAGGTCATCGACGCGAGCGATCAGACCAAGGATACAGTGGCGATCCGCGCGCTGAATGAACAGGTGCACGGTGACAAACGGGTCGACGCTACCGTGCTGCCCGTGGGAGACGGTCTGACCCTGGCGCTCAAGTTGTAAGCTCGACGCGCTGCGGCGCACCACGCCAGCCTGCATCGTGTTAGCGCGGGCAGCCTGCGGCGATTGCTCGACGTATGTCGGCGACGGATTTCTCAGCTAACGAATAGCCCAGTTGCGCCGCAGCCGTGAGCCGCGCCTTGCGCGGCGGGTCCCCCTGCCAGGCAATCCGTTCCTGACGCAGAACCCGGTCGAGCGGCTCGCCAGCAGTGGCCGAACGAGCCGCGCCGATGGCGACTTGCAGCTCTTCTTCGCAGGCCGGCGACAGCGGGTCGAGCGGCGTGGCGGCCGTACGCTGGTCGACAGGTGCCGTGCGGCGCTCGCGTTCGGCGTTGGCCGCGCGACGCACGGCAAGCTGCTGAGTCAGCCGCGCACGAATGTCGTCGGACCGCTCGTTGACCCGATAGGCGTAGATCAACGCGGCGATCGACAGTAGCGCGAACGCGCCCCAGCGCAGAAATACGGTCATGGTGCGCGGGCGTGATCGTCCTAACGACTTTTACGTGCCTTTGCGGCGCGCTTCTTGGCCGGCTGCGCCTTTGCAACCAGGCGTTCTTCGGGCGTTCGCCCCGCGCGCAGCCCGAATCGTTCTTCGAACAAGGGGCGCTTGTTGCCAGCGCGATACCAGGTAACAACCAATGGGATCTTGGCCATGCGGAACACGCCCAATTGCGGGCACCGGCGATGCGTCTCTTTGGCGAGCGCCTTGATACGGCCGGTCGTTGCGCTCGTGCGCAGCGTGAGATCGAAGTTCACCTGCTGATACTTCGGCTGCAAATGCAGGTCGAAGAAAAACCCGCGAATGTCTATGAGTGAGCGAATCTTGGTGCTGAGGTCGGCGTACTTCAGCTTCTGGTCGCGCGCGACAACCGCGATCGTGATCGACGTGCAGCCGGCGAGCGCCGCCAGCTGCGCATGCACCGGTGTCCATCCGCGCGAGCGCCCGCGCAGCTCCGGTGGATCACCGATGTCGAATCCCTCGGGTTCGTCAAACATGATCGATGGCTGGCCGTCGAAGTACGCTTCCAGTCGCATGTGTTCAAAGGAGCGAGTGGTGACGTCGGACACCCCCACATACTCCGGATACTGAACGCCTTCTTTCATCTGCCTTCTCCCATACGCTAACAATCACGCCCGCCGTCCGCGATCGTGTCGCCAAAGAACCTCGGCACCGCGCTCGTGGCGAGCCAGCACGCGTGCCAGCACAAACAGCAGGTCGGAAAGTCGGTTCAAGTACTGTGGTACCGGCTTGTTGACGCTCTCGAGCTCGGCCAATGTCCATACACATCGCTCCGCGCGCCTAACAATCGTGCGCGCGAGGTGACAGGCGGCCGCCGCTTGGCCACCGCCCGGCAGGATAAAGTCCTCGAGAGCGGGTAGCGACTCGTTGAAGGCATCGAGTTCGCGCTCCAGACGCGAGATCTGTTCCGGCTTGATCATCTGATGTCCGGGGATGCACAGCTCGCCGCCCAGATCGAACAAGTCATGTTGCACCTCGACCAAGCATTGCCGGATCTCATCGGGAATGGCCGGCACCGCCAGCAAGACGCCGATACTGCTGTTGGCTTCATCCACCGTGCCATAAGCGTCCACACGCGCGTGGTCTTTGCGTACGCGGCTGCCGTCACCCAGACCGGTCGTCCCGTCATCGCCGGTACGCGTGTAGATTTTCGACAGACGTTTACCCACGGCGCGCGACCAATACTGAAAACTGGTAGCCGTTGACAGTCGTCATAGTGCTCCCGCAACCTGTCTGCATGTCCATGCAACAATCTCACAATACCAACGGTTCCGCGAGCCCCGAGTTGCAGGCAGCGCTGGAGGCGGCGCGCGCTGCCGCGGTCGTGATCCGCGACTTGTATCGACGCAACCTTGCGGTCGTCACCAAAGCCGACAAATCCCCCGTGACCGAAGCAGACGTCAAAGCGGAGCAGACCATCCGCGGCGTCCTGTCCAGCCGTTTCCCGGACTACGGCTTCTATGGTGAGGAAACCGGCCGGCATTCGATGCATGCGGCCAATATCTGGCTCGTCGATCCGATCGATGGCACCAAGTCCTTCGTGCGCGACTGTCCGTTCTTCTCGACTCAGATCGCACTGCTGCGCGACGGCCAGCTGGTGCTCGGCGTGTCCAGTGCTCCTGCCTACGGCGAGCTGGCGTGGGCCGAGCGTGGCTGCGGCGCGTATCTCGACGGTGAACGCATTCGGGTCAGTGCGACCGATTCGATCGAGAGTTGCATCCTCTCGGGCGGCAACCTCAAGTCGTTAGCCGCTTCGGCGGCTTGGGCCAGATACGGTCAGCTGATCGGCCAGGTGAACCGCATCCGTGGCTATGGTGACTTCGTGCACTATCATCTGTTGGCCCGTGGTGCTTTGGATGCGGTGGTGGAGTCGGACGTCAATATTCTGGACATCGCGGCGCTGGCGGTCATCGTCGAAGAAGCAGGTGGGCGCTTCACGGATCTTGCCGGCGCTCCGATCGGTCTCGAGACAACAACTGTGCTGGCCACCAACGGTCATTTGCACGATCAGTTGCTGAAGAGCATCGCTTACTGAACGCCGTGGCGCGACACTCAAGGTTGCAATCGAGTCGCGGTCCAGGGTCCGGTCTGTGGCGCGCCGCCGCTAGTTATTAGCGTGCGGGTCCAGCGCGCACGTTCGTGATAGCGGGACTCGCCTTCGACCCACAGTTCTACGGCATCGATCCAGAAATGGTAGCCGCCCCAGAACGGCGGTCGCGGGACATCGAACGTCACGTCGCGGCTTGCATCGTCGTTTTCGGGTCCGGGCAGCGGAGTGCCGAAGCGCTTTGCGGCCGCCTCGATCTGCTCGAA
This sequence comes from Pseudomonadales bacterium, assembly GCA_020442965.1. GTDB lineage: Bacteria > Pseudomonadota > Gammaproteobacteria > Steroidobacterales > Steroidobacteraceae > CADEED01. Next base: position 2,282 of record JAGRJB010000089.1, on the reverse strand, counting down.
CAACGCCTGCCTTCTGGCGAGCGGCCGGCTCTGTGCGCTCGCCCACGCGCCGATACGTCGCTGCCACGTGCGCGAGCGAAAATACTCATCGCTCTCTTTCGGCGGGGCCTGTTGCACCAGACCCTCGAAACGCAACTGCCGATGCACATGGTCCCAATGCATCACGGCGGCTGCTCGCGCGTTGCGCGCGAGTTCCTCGCCCTTGCGGGATTCATAGTTGGACACAAATGTCAGGTAGCCCAGCTCCGACCGGATCTCCTTGCACAGCACGACCCGGGCGGACGGGCGCCCATCCAGCGTCGTGGTGGCGAGTACCATGGCGTTCGGGTTCGGTTGATCGTGCGAGCTCCAAGCGTCGAGCAGCCAGCCGGCCGCGATCGGCAGCGGATCGAGTGGCAATGGGTCCGGCAGCAATTCGTTGTACAGGGTCATTCCTGAGATCTTAGCGCATTCAGCTTGCGAGACGTCTACGAGGTCGATACAAAGGTGCCTGTAGAAAGAGAAGGGTTCCCATGACTCTCGAACAATTGCGCGCCAGGCTGAACGAGATCGACCGCCAGCTCATTACCCTGGTTGCAGAGCGACAAGCTGTTAGCCGCGATATTGCGAGCGCCAAGCGGGCGACGGGTTATCCGACGCGCGACTATAATCGGGAACGTGACGTCCTGCTGGCGGCGCGTTCCACCGCTGCCGAGCTTGGCGTCTCGCAGCAAGTAGCTGAAAGCTTGTTGCGCCTGTTGATCCGTTCATCGCTCACCACGCAAGAGCAGGCCAGCGTCGTCGCGCGCAGCGCTGGCAGCGGCCGACGGGCGCTGATCATCGGCGGGGCCGGCAAGATCGGCCGCTGGTTTGCCGATTTCATGGCCTCGCAGGGGTTCGCGGTTGAGATTTCCGACCTGGTCCCCGCATCCGCGCCGCACGTGAATGCCGGCGACTGGCGCAACCTGCCGCTAGATCACGACTTCATCATCGTCGCGACGCCGCTCGGTGCTACCGACGCCATATTGCGCGATCTTGCCCTGCGACGCCCCCGGTCGATCGTGTTCGACGTGGGCTCTTTGAAGTCGCCGCTGCGCTCGGGGTTGATGGCCCTCAAGTCGCATGGTTGTCGCGTGACTTCGGTGCATCCGATGTTCGGGCCGAACACCGAGTTGTTATCGGGACGGCACGTTATTTTCATCGACCTCGGATCAACCGAGGCACTGCAAGCCGCGCGCGAACTGTTCGCGCCGACGATGGTCGAACAAGTGGTGATGACCCTGGACGAGCACGATCGCCTGATCGCTTACGTACTCGGCCTGTCGCACGCACTCAACATCGCGTTCTTTACAGCGTTGGCCGAGAGTGGTGAAGCTGCGCCGCGTTTGGCGCGCATGTCATCAACCACATTCGATTCGCAACTCGATGTCGCGACGCTCGTTGCTGCGGAGAGTCCCGAACTGTACTTCGAGATTCAAAGTCTCAACGACTACGGCGCCGAATCGCTCGAAGCGCTGGCAAAGGCCGTCGAGCGCATTCGCACCGCAGTCTTGTCCCGAGACCAGGCGAGCTTCGCAGGTTTGATGCAGCGTGGTCGGGACTATCTCGAAGATCGTCGCACGGTCACCGAGCGACGCGCGTGACGAAGCCTAACGACCCGCGCGGCTTTGCCGATGGCGTGCGGCGGCCGGTGGAGGCTGAAGATGCGAACGCAGCCTTGCGGGAGCGATTCAGGACGCTGCTGGAACAGGTTACGCGTAACGAAGTACTGTTGCGCAAGACCCAGGAGCGTGAGCTCGAACTACTGCGTGCGACAACGTTGACTGAGCTGTATGAGCGCACGGTAAATGGCTTGCGTGACGCCTACTCACTCGACCACGTCACGCTGAATCTGCTCGATCCGCAGCAGGAGCTGCGCCGGATGATCGCGACCGAGAAGTGCGCCGCGTCCGTGCTGGCGCAAGTGCACTTTCTCGACTCGATCGCCAAGTACGCCCCGCAGCTCGAAACGACCACCCGACCGTGGCTCGGGCCGTACAAACTCGAGGTGCATCGTGGCTTGTTAGCCAGCCAGATACGCGGCGGCAGCGTGGCACTCATTCCGTTGCCGCGCGCAGGCCGCTCGATCGGCATTCTGGCGTTCGCGAGCCGAGACCCACGCCGCTTCACGCGGGATCTTGCGAGCGATTTTCTCGCGCACCTGGGTGTGATCGTATCGATCTGTCTTGAAAATACGGTCAATCGCACGCGCCTTACGCTGAGCGGCGTCACGGATTATCTCACCGGCCTGCACAACCGCCGCT
>JAGRJB010000088.1 GCA_020442965.1 Pseudomonadales bacterium | reverse complement strand
CGATGAAGCAACGCTGGCTTTCGCTGCTGTTCGCGCTGGGAGCGTTGCTGCTGTTCTATGTCCTGTTCATCGGCTCGCCGACCGGGTTGAATGACCAAGTGGCCCGCCCGACCGCTAGTTCCACCGATGCAAACGGCTACGCCGGCGCTCGTGCCTGGCTTGTGCAGCAAGGCGTGGCAGTACGCTCTCTGCGCGAGCGCTACACCGCACTCGGTTCGCAGAATCTCGCGCCTGCCGGTAACCTATTGTTAGTTACACTGCCGGGAGTGGAGCGATTCCAGAGCGAGGAGTTCGCCTCGCTCGAGCAGTGGGTGCGTGCCGGCAACACCCTTGTGGTGCTCGCGGCGCTCGTTGACACGCCCGCCTGGGCCGTTGGTCGTACGAGTGCGGTGCTCGCTGAAACGGAGTCTTTGTCGAGTCTGGAATTTGAGTCGCCCGATGTGCGTGACAGCCGCGTGACGAGCAACGACGGGATCGATATCGCGATGCGCAGCAACGGTTCACATCCGTTGACGAGCGGGGACCGTTCGCTGCTGGTTCGCTCGACCGCTCCGCCCAGACTCTGGTTCCTCCGCACACCCAACGATTCGTTCGCACTGGCGCTTGCCAGTGAGGAACAGACTCATGAGGGGGTGTTGTTCATCCGGCTGTTAGGCAACGGTCGGATCGTCGTGTCGACGGCGGCGAGTCTGTTCGCCAACGATACGATCGGCCGGGCAGACAACGCGCGGTTGCTGGCAAATCTCGTCGCGAACGACGTGGGCCCCGCGGGAACCGTATTGTTCGACGATCTCAGGCAGGGCGTTGCAGCCAGCTATGATACCGTCCAGTTCTGGCGCGATGCACGCTTGCACTGGACATTTGCCGTCGTCGTGTGTGCATGGCTCCTATGGGTGATCGGTGGAACCCGACTGGTAGTGCCCCGCAGGACCGACGCGGCGCCGAGCCCTGCCGCTCTGATCGCGGCGGCGGGTGGTATGTTGTCTGCGCGCCTGCGCCCCGCGGTGGCGGCGCGCGAAATGTACGCGCAGTTCCTGCAGCGCACGGCCGCGGGCAGCGGGATCGTGCAGCCGCTGACGGATGAGCGATCCACCGAAGTGTGGAACTGGCTGGAGCGACAGCGCAGTGTTTCTCAGCACGATCGAGCGCAGTTGAAGGATTGGTTCCGTGCGACCCAAAGTGGGCAGCGCGTGCCGCTCGTCAAACTGCACAATTTGTTTCTACGGATCGACAGGCAGCTAGCCAAATGACGAACGAGATCATCGAATTCGAGCGAGCGGTGCAGACGCAGATGGCGCGCGTCATGATCGGATCTGCGCACGCGATCCGCGCACTTGTCGTCGCGTTGCTCGCGCGCGGTCACGTGCTGATCCAGGGAGCACCCGGGCTTGGTAAGACACTGCTGGCGAAGACGTTCGCCAAAGTGATGGGTGGCGACTTCGAGCGCGTGCAGGGCACGGCCGACCTGATGCCAAGCGACATCATTGGTGTACATGTCTATGACGAGTCGCAGAAGAAGTTCGAGTTTCGCCGTGGCCCGCTGTTCGCCGACGTTTTGTTGGTCGATGAGATAAATCGCGCCGGGCCGAAGACGCAGTCCGCGTTGCTCGAAGCGATGGAAGAGCGTCAGGTGAGCACCGAACGTGAGCTATGGCCGCTGCCGGCGGAATTTCTCGTCGTCGCCACCCAGAATCCGTACGAGTTCGAAGGAACCTACCCGCTGCCGGAGTCGCAACTCGACCGCTTCATGTTACGCCTCGATTTGCGCTATCCCGAGGCAGCGGCCGAGCATGAGATCCTGGCGCGTTACGGGGCGGATCTGGGCGGTGCGACGCCGATACCCACCGACCTGCGGGTGGCGGATCGCGCGCAGCTGATCGCTGCACGTGCTCGCGCCGCGCAAGTACATGTTTCAGACAGTCTGCTGGCGTACGTTCTGGCGCTGGTGCATGCGTCGCGCGAACACCCGCGTATCGCGTTGGGGCTCTCCACCCGCGGGGCGCTGGCACTCGTGCGTACCGCTCGCGTGGTTGCGGGTCTGCGCGGCTCCGATTTCGTTGCTGCGGATGATGTCAAAGAAGTGGCGCGCTGGGTCATGCCGCATCGCCTGTCGTTGTCGGCTCAGGCTATCGTTGAGGGTGATTCGGACACCTCGTTAGTCGACAGTTTACTCGGCACGACGCCCGTGCCGCGCTGATACCATGCATCTCGCCGACCGCGGCTATTTTCTGATCGCATTGAGCGCGGTGCTGGCGATCTCGGGTGCCTGGGCGGACGACTCCAGCTTGCGATGGGTGTGGTGCTGGCCCGCTGGCATATTGTCTGCGGGTCTCGCGCTCGAAGCCTGGCTCGATCCCCGGATCAGTATTCAGGCAGAGTTGCAATTGCATGAGAAATTGTTATTAGGTAGAGGCGCGCAGGGAGTACTGTGCCTGCAGCACAACCTGCAGCGGCTTGTCACAGTTCGCTATGCTCGCACGTTGCCGCATGCCTTTGCAGGGGATCAGGACGTTTTCGAAGTGGCAGTTCCGCCGCGCGACATCGCCAGCGAGCCGTGGTCATTGCGGCCGGTGCGGCTCGGCCCAGGCGAGTTCGTGCCGTTGCCCGCACGCGTGCTGGGCCGTCTCAGACTTGCCTGGTGGTCAAGGCCCCTAGCGCTAACCACAGCCTTCAACATCGCTCCAGACTCGTTGCACGGAGCGCGGCAAAGGGCGGGCGGTGACGTGCGCGGCGACACGCCATACAAGATGCCCGGGCACGGCGGCGAGTTGTTCCAGCTGCGCAGTTACATTCCGGGTGATCCGCTTGCTCGTATCGACTGGAAGGCGAGTGCGCGCGCACGCGCACTGATCTCGCGCGAAATGAGCGAGGATCAGCATCTTGAGATCGTCCTCATCGTCGATGCGGGGCGCATGTCCAGCATGCGGGCCGGCGCGCTCGATCGCCTCGGCGTATATGCGAATATTACGGCGCGTTTTGCCGAGCACGCCATCAAGCTCGACGATCGGATTGGCCTGGTCGCATACGCTGATCGGATCTTGGCGCTGTCGCCGCCGGGGCGCGGCGTGGTCGGCGTGCGCCGCATTCGCGAGGCATTGGAGCAGCTCATGACCGAACGGGCGGAATCGCAGCCGATGGTTGCCGCTCGTGCGGTCATCAGGATGGCTCGGTCACGCAGCCTCGTCATTTGGTTGACAGACTTGGACGAGCCGAGTGGCACGACGGAGCTGCAGACCGCGGTCAGGCAGCTCGCGCTGCGCCACGTCGTTGTGTGCGCCGGTCTCGACAATGCGACATTGCATGCGCTGCGTGCGCGACCCGCACGCAATTGGCGCGATCCATACATCGCACTGGCAGCTGGCGCGGAAGCCGAGCGCATCAGGGGGCTCGAAACATTCTTGCGCGGCGCTGGTGCATTGGTCGTTAGTGCGAGCGCGGAGCGCCTCGAGTACGCGGTGATCCACGCCTACCAGTCCCAACGCCGGCGCCGACGAATCTAACGACCGGGCCCTGTCAGACATTCAATGGCCGGCGGTCGCGGCTGCGCCCCGCGAGATAGCCCCGCAAGAGGGCCAGCATGAAGAGAAAGTAGCCTATACCGATTACCATGCGCGGCAGCAGGGGAATGTCGAGGTTCGGCGAAATGTAGCCTTCGATATAACCGCAGCCGAGCAGCAGGAGGCTCACGGCCAGCAGCACCTTGCCGCCTTCTTTGCTGGCCGCGGCAAAGGCTGCGGACCGCTCGCCGGGCGGGCTGCGGAATAGCGACTCGCCCGCGTAGGAGCCGGCGGCGCCCGCCAGGCAGATGCAGGACAGTTCGACGGGTCCATGCGCGATGATGAACTGGAACAGCCGATCGCTCAGGCCATGATCTGCGGTGAAGGCAAAGAGCGCGCCAATCAGCAGGCCATTCGTGCCGATGAGGTACAGCGTGCCAAGCCCGAACAGAAACCCCGATACGAACGCGAACAGCGCAACGACGATATTGTTGGTGAGCAGATCGACGGACAATATCGATGACGGTGTTACGTTCAGCAGGCTGTCGGTCCATAGATCGCCGCGCTCGACCGTTGCGATCATGTCGGGCGAGGCAAAAAGCGCGATCAGGTTGGGGTAACTGCTGACTAACCACCCACCTGCGAGCACGCACAAGATGAACCAGAGCGTCACCCACACCAGATGGGCGCGCATCGCCAGCAGCGCAGCCGGAATTTGATCGCGAAACAGGCTCCAGGTGGCGTAGCGCCAGCGTATTGCGCTCACGTTCACGGTCGCGTGCAATCGTCCGTATCGCGCCTCGAGCGGCGCTCGCGCGGCCGTCGACTGTGTGCGCCGCGCGACCGCGACCTCGTGAGCGACGGCTCGATACTCGGCGAGTGGCGCCAGCGCCGCGGCCAGCGTTGCGGCGCTGCGCTGCTCGGTTCGCTGGCGCATCTCGGCGGGTTCGGAGCGGTCATAGACCAGTACGGTGCCCGCCGCCAGATCGCCGATACGGACATTGCGCCGCGTTGTGAGTACGAAGGCGAGGCCAACCACGTAGGCAAACGGCATCGCGTCAACCAGACGGAAAATATTTCGCAGCAGCAAGGCCCCAACGGATGCCGCACCGCCGGTGATCGCGACGACACGGACACCCGCCATGCGTTTACCGGGCGTGCGGCCTCGCATCAGCACTTCAAGTACGATGTGGTAGAGAAAGTAGATCGCTGAGGCCGGTAGCGCCACCACCATGTACCACAGCGATTCAGCGTCCTCCGGTATGCCGAAGGACACGCGGCCATTGATGCTCAATGCGGCCAATAGATACCAGGTGACTGCGAGGCTCGCGCGCATGGCCCAATCCAGCAGGAACGCGAATGTGCGTGCCCCAGGTCCTGCGAGTGGCAGCTGCAGTGGCACCCCCGTCGCAGCATCAATTCGCAGTACCGGCGATGCGAGCCAATCGTCGTCAGGCAAGACCGCGCTGGCCATGCTCAGGCGGCGCCGAGCCGCTCCACGTCCGCGAGCAGTTCCGCCTGATGCTCTTGTTGTAGGGCAGCGATGAGTTCGTCGATCTTGCCCTGCATCACGTCGGCCAATTTGTACAGCGTCAGATTGATGCGATGATCGGTCACGCGGCCCTGTGGGAAGTTGTAAGTGCGAATGCGCTCCGATCGATCGCCGCTACCCACTTGCAATTTGCGTTCAGCTGCTTCGGCCATATCGCGCTGCTCCCGCTCCGCCGCCACGAGCCGCGCCTTGAGCAGCGCCATCGCGCGCGATCGATTCTTGTGCTGCGATCGTTCGTCCTGACATTCGACGACGATGCCGGTTGGCAGATGGGTGATACGAATGGCGGAATCGGTTTTATTGACGTGTTGCCCACCCGCGCCGCTCGCGCGAAACGTGTCGACTCGCAATTCCGCTGGATTCAACTCGATCTGCTCGCGCTCTTCGAGCTCCGGCAGGATTGCGACCGTGCAGGCCGACGTATGAATGCGGCCCTGTGCTTCCGTCGCCGGCACGCGTTGCACTCGATGGGTCCCTGACTCGAATTTCAGCATTGAGAACGCGCCCATGCCGGCAATTCGCGCGATAATCTCCTTGTACCCACCGTGCTCACCGCGGTTCTCCGACAGCACTTCGACCGTGAAGCCGTGTGTCTCGGCATAACGTGCATACATTCGAAACAGGTCGCCGGCGAAGATCGCCGCCTC
>JAGRJB010000087.1 GCA_020442965.1 Pseudomonadales bacterium | reverse complement strand
CCGGCTCTTTCAAATTCTGATAAGAAATCACCAGTAAACCCGCGGCGAGAACCGTCACAACGTACTTCTTTGGGAGACTGATCAATCGCACCTCCCCCAACCGAGATGCCCACAGTAGTGCGACTGCTACCATGCTTAATGCAAAGGCATAGCGAAATCCGATCAGCATGTCACCGAGCAGCAACAACCAAGCAAGAGTACCTGTCCGCTTGCGCCGATGGACAAAGGCAAGCACCGCCGAAACCGATGCCCCCATCTGCCAAAGCAGATGACCGCGGCCTACCACTTCGATTACAACTCGCTTGTCGGCCGCGAACGCGGCGCCACCGCTCTCAATATAAGTCAAGATGAGGCCGAGCAGCGCGAGCAGTAACGCGATTTCTGCCGCGATTTCGCAGCCAGCCATAGTGGGTTGCTTGCTTGGCCAGCGCGAGACGAGTTCGTCGTATATCGCTCCAGTCACTAACAATGCGAGCAGTACTGCGAGCATTACGACTGACGCCTCTGGCACAAGAGCAATTGGCAGCTTAATTGGACTATCAGGTGTGACCGGGCTGAGTGTGTAACCGACTACCCCTGGTAAGAAATAGAGAATGCCGCCATACCAAGCAACCGTGTAAGCATCAACGCGACGCGTCCGAGTCGCGAAATAGACGGATCCCAACAACGCGATCGCAATCAGAGCAACGTGAATCACTGAATCCGCCTCGGCACGCGCCAAGATAGGATGGAGAAAGCGGTGCAGTCGATACCGAATCTGTAGCGAATGAACCACACTCCCGCAATATTCCACAGCGAGTGAGCGACCAACGACGACCAAGCTGCTCCGGTCACACCGAACTTCGGAATCCACACGAGGTTCAGCACCAAATTGACCAGCAAACCCGCAGCAATCAAATATGCCAATGCTCTTTGCAGCCCGAGCATGCCAAGCAACGTGCCGACCGGGCCAGTAAATACGTTGATCACCTGCATAATGACCAGGATTCGAAGAATTTCGGCGCCAACCCGATATTCGTCTCCAAACAAACCAAGCAAATTGCTGGCGAATATGCTCGCGAAGATCGCGCTAGGAAGTGCGATCGAGCAGGCGATCACATTGAAGGTTCGGATGAGGGAGCGCAATGCGGGCTGTGTTGGTTCGCGGCCAGCGGCCGCGATCATGGGCGCAGCAACAGTTTGCGCCGCGTTCATCGCAAATAGAACCAGCACCGCCATTCGACTACAAACGGAGTAGAGGCCGGCCGCTTGCGAGTCCCGCAGGGCACCGAGCATTACCGTATCCAGCGAGTACATAACAACAAGAAAGCCATTCGCGAACATCAAGGGTATCGATGTTTTCAGCCACATGACCCGAGTTCTTTTGTCAGCCGCCGGTCCACCGGTCGGAATGCCATGCTCCGACAGGCGATGAATTGCCCAGACCACCGAAGCAAATGTGCCAACGGCATAAATCGATAAGGCCCAGTTTGTACTAACGCTGCCGCTGACAAAGTACACGATTGGCACAAGTAGCAGGACTGCGCCGGGTCTAATGATCGAGTCCCCTAACAAGGAATCCGTAACTCGGTTGAGGCCGCGCAACGCGGCCGCGCTGATCTCGGAGTAAGCGCACAGTGGCAGCAGCACGAAGACCAGAGCGGCTGCGACAAGATCAAGTTGGTCCTGAACAGCGCTCAGCCAAACTGCGACGAGCAAACCAGTGATCAAGCCGATTCCGATCACGATTGAGCGCGCAAAGGAAAGCGCGGCGCGGACGGAATCGTCGTCACCTTCGGACTGGTAGCGCGCCACAAATCGGACGGTCGAAGTGTCGAATCCGACCTTTGAGGGAATCAAGGCGATCGCAATCCAAGCGATAGCGATGCTATAGACTCCGTAAGGGCCAATACCGAGAAGACGCGCCAGGAGAAGCTGCATCAGCAATGCGAGAATTGTGCCTGTTGCGCTAACAACAGCAACAGAGCTTGCGCGACGAATTAACAGGAGAGCCGGCTCGTTACGATCGCCGGCAATGCCGAATCGAAGAACTGCGCCGCGGATCAGCTCCGCAATTCGTTGCCTCAAGGATCCGACTCTGGCTGAGCCTGCAGGCGATGGTACCGGCGCCTGCGTCGTCGCCAGGTTGCAAAGCCCAAACCAAGGCCAGCGCCAAGCGTGAAACCGTATGCGGCGAGCAAGGGCTTTTGTGGCCAAACTGGTCGATTCAAATCAGGAGGCACCGCAGGATCAATCGTTCGAAATGCGTATTCACTCCTGACACTTGCCAGCATTCGCTCGTTTATTTGTGTCTCGATCACGCGCGAAATAGCCTGCTCAAGACCTGTAACGTGAGCACGCGCGAGTTCCGCTTCGAGATATTTCAAGCTCTTCGACAGCTCATCAATCTTTCGCTGACGTATGATTTCATTCGCGCGGCGTACAATATGATTTGCGACGACTGCCGCAAGTTGCGGTTCACCGAGCTCGATTCGCAAGCTGATGAGTCCACGGTCTCGGTCTTCGACGATTGCCCTGACGCGCTCATCGAAGACACGCCATGCATCCTCCATCGTGGGCACGCGACCGCGCCAATCAGCGCGAAACGTTGAGGAGTTCGCGTCCCAGCGCGAAGCAAAGAAGGTCTGCATCAAGTTCTTTTCGGCAATGATTTGTTCGCCGAATGAACGTGAGCGCAAAATCGCGACAGCTTCGTCACGGTCGGAACCATTTGGAAGGCCTATCCCGGCAATGGCGGATAGTCCTCCCAGCTGGCCCGCAATTTTGCCCAACGCTCCGCCACCTGGGCTTTCCGTCACAGGGATCACCACTGCTACCGCTCGATAGACAGGTTTCAGCGTGAAAGCGACAATCGAGAAGGCAATCATCACCGCGATGCCGCCAACCAGCATCGGCAGCCATGCACGCCGCATTGCTCGTAGCAGTCGCGAAAGGGTCAGCGGCGGCATGTCTGAATCGCTCACGCTGGGCGGTTCATCATTCATGTATGCAATTCATTGTCACGCAGATCCCGCAGCACGAGCGTAACGATACGCTGCACGACTTAGAACGACTTCACGGCCGCGACCGACACGGCAATGTTGTACATGATCTGCGACACCGCCTGCCACAACGGTAGTCGCGGCATGCGCTCGGTGTCGATCGGCACGACTACGGTGTCGCCCGGGCGCATCGCTACCTGCGACGAGCGACTGAACCAGCGCGAGTTCTCACTGGCGACCACGCTGCCGTCAGCACGCACGACATAAATGCGGCTTCGATCAGCTTTGCGCGTGGTTCCCCCGGAGAGGCCTACGTAGTCGTCTCGGCCCAATTCGCTACGGTAGAAGTGTGAGGTCGCATTTTGCACTTCACCGATCACGGTCACCTCCTGACGACGCTTCGGCACGATCAGACGGTCGCCATTTCGCAGCACGACGTCCGATGCACCGCCGGCGGTGGACGCCAACACTTTGTTCAGATTGATCACCAATCGTCCGACCGCCCTGGTACCGCGCACCTGGCCTAACAACGATTGGCCTACCTGTAACGCCTGCCCAGCGCCCGACTGATTCGCCGCGGCTGCCTGCAGTGCCAAAGTTGCCAGGTCACTCTGCAGGCGCGTCGCGAGTACGTCGAGTTGCTGCTGCTCACGCTCGCGCAAGTCTTCGCGAGTAAAAGCAGCTCCCTCGGGGAACGCCAGATCGGTGATGCCCCCGGCACGAGCCAGCACGGAGCGTAGCGTTTCGCCGCGCTTGATCGGATAGACGCCAGGGAATTTGACCTCGCCTTCCAAGGTAACTTCTTCCTGCTGCGCCCACGCTGGAATTTCCTTCACATTGAGCAAATCGAACGGCTGCAAGACAATATTCGCGGCGTCGTCTCCTGCCAGCACGGCAGCAAGATCAATCTTCATCAATTCGGTCACCCGCGCGCCATCGGGCGAGACCACGAATCGTGTGAGTTCAGCTTCGCCACCGTAGGCGGAATCCGTCAGGCTGCCGCCGGCTCGCAGCAAATCACTGATCTTCATGTTGGGCTCGAGCGGATACTCACCCGGCACTCGCACGCGACCCGCAACCCGCACGAGCTCGGTCGGCCGATCGATGCGCGCCTGCAGGCGCATTTCATCGAGCAGCGGCTTGATCACCCGCTCGCGTCCGGTCTCCAGATCGAACACGGTGATCCGATCACGCGGTTGCAATAGGACGTCGGCGTCGGAACCCGGGCTGCGCAGCGCCGCGGTGAGATCAGCTGACAACACCATGACTCGTCGATCGGGTGCCACCTCACGCCGTATCAGTAGGTAGCCGAGATCAGCGTTCGGCTTCAGTTCGTCGACCGATCGAATGACCTCCGACAGGCGCAATCCGTCGCGGTAGGCCACGGCCGTCGGCGCAAAAACGTGGCCCTGCACGACCACGCCCGAGTCGATCGTCGGACGCACACGCAAAACCCGCAAAGCGTCGCCGTTGCGCAGAGGCCGCGAGCGTCCCGCCGCGGCCGTCAAATCAACATCCAGCACGACACGCCGCTTGTTCTCGTCGATTCGCGCCAACGATGCGCGTGCAGCGTCTGCCTCGGGTGTTAACCCACCCGCGATCTGCAACAGATCGGCTACTGCCGCACCGCTCTTCAGCTCATAAATCGCTGGTCGGCGCACTTCACCATCGACCGACGCCGTACTACCGACCGGCGGCACGAAGATCACGTCACCGGGCAGCAGCTTGGCATCATCGGACGTGTCGCCATGCAACAGCATGTCGTAGAGATCGAGGCGGCGGATGGTGGCGCCCTGTCGCTTCAACTGAATATCGCGCAGCGAGCCGATTGGTTTCACGCCGCTCGAGGCGAACAAGGCAGTGGTGATGGTCGCCAGGCCGCTCACCGTGTAGGAGCCCGGCTGCTTCACTTCGCCCAACACGAATACGCGGATGCCGCGGACGTCGCCGATCGACACACTCGCGCGCACGCCGATCATTTGCTGCTCGACACGGCCCTCGATATCGGCCTTGACCTGCGAAAAACGCTTACCAACGACGCTGATCGGTCCGAGTTCCGGAAAATTCACTCGCCCGTCGCGGCTGACTACCAGGCGCAGGTTCTTGTTTTGACTGCCGAACAATTGCACGTTGAGCTCATCGCCTGGTCCCACGACATAGTCAGCAGGCACCGGGTTACTCGTCACGGGCTCAAAATCGAGCGGGTCCTGCTCAAACAGATCGTAGCCAAAGGGTTTCAGACCGTCCTCGCCGGATTTCTCCAGCGGCAGGCGCGTCAGCTCGATCTTCAACCGCAGCAATTCGGGCTCGAGCGCCAGTCGTTTGGTCGCTTGTTGCTCCGACAAGCCTAACAAGGCGATCGGTCGCAGCCCCGGTAACTGCAGTACGCCATTGCGATCGAGCTTGTAAGGGTTACGCTCGCGCAACATCTCGAGCAACTTTTCGAGGCGATCCTTCTCCGTTCCGGTGAGTGGCTCCTCCGCGGGATCCGGGATCAGTCGACTCGCGGGATTCCCGGGCTGTTCCACCACGTATCGCGGCGGCGCTCTTTGCACATCGATCAGCACCGTGTCTTCGCTACGCAAGATGCTAGGATCGAGTTCCTTCTCCGTCTCGCGCAATGCACGCAGGCGCTTTGGGTCGTCCGTTCGCTCGTTGAGACGGCTGGCGGTTACAGCGCGATTGGTCGAAGTTGCAGATTTTTTCGTGCTTGCGTCGCCGCCGAGCATCCCGGCGCCCAGATCCCCCAGCCCCAAATCCTTCATGAGGCGCTCGCGCTCCTCAGGCGAGAGACTGCGCAGGATCTCCAGCTGCTCAGGTGTCGGCGTCGGCAATTGCTGTTGAGCAATGGCTGTATGCCAGGCTGGGACAGTCAGCATGAGGACTATCAACAAGCTCGCAACAATCAGTCGGCGCGTCACAGCGGTTGTCTCCAACTCACGAACCCGCGAATGTCAGATGACGCGGCGGCATCGCTTGCATCGTCATAACCCAGGCCAATCGACATTTTCCCAGTCCACAACGCGCGCGAGTACTGCAATTCGACATTCTGAATTTCAACGGGTCCCGCCGCGACGAAGTTGCTGCCGTTGTCCCGATTCAGGTCGGACCTTCGGACCAGCACATTCACGGCATCGCCGTCCGCTCGCACGAGCGTCGCACCGAGTGAGTACATCCGTGAGTCCTGATCCATGCTGTGCCCGATTACGCGACCACGATAAGTGTACCCTTGTGGATAGAGACCATTGCGGTAAGCGCAATCGAACTGCGGCGACGATCGAGAGAACTCGCAGGCCGTATCGGCCAACTCGGCGTGCAATCGATACGACCCCCAGCTCACCGATCCCCACCATTCTGCGCCGACGAGGCCCAAAAACTTGCTCGGCAGCCCCCCCGCCTCATCCTCACCAATGAACTGACCGTAAACGGCTAACGGCAACGCGCGCCACGGTGATCTCAATCGCACGTCATAGCCTGCCATCTGATTGCCAGGCTCTTGATTGATGGTTAGTGAATCGCTGCGATTGTCGCGGCCAATCAACAGATCGCCAAACGTACGCAAACTGCAAGGACGACCGTCGCCGCACCATTGCGCCGTGCGCGTCAGCCCGAGCTCGAGCCACGATCGCGGCCGAAAATTGACCCTCGCTGCGAAGAATCGCGTGTTCGGCAAAGCGACGTCCGAGCCTTCCGCCCGTCCGAGCGCAATACTCGCGCGCCACGGTCCAATCCAGGACAACCATTTGGACTTGAACGGATCGGTGTAATTGCGCTCGATAGTAATACTCGGGATCGGCCGTGCGTTGTTAGACAGGATCAGACTGCCTTCGAACCCCGGCCCCCACCAGCGCTCCATCGCGCCGGCCGAAATCATGAAATTGCCGAGATTGACTCCAACGTACGAACCGTCGTAACGGAACTCCTTGTTGTCGGCCGGATCGGCGACGACAGCTAGCTGCACGTTGGCGGCGAGCCGTGTTCCCAACCAACTTGCCCGCACGCCCAGCTCGGCATCCTCGCGC
>JAGRJB010000086.1 GCA_020442965.1 Pseudomonadales bacterium | reverse complement strand
GTTGGCGAGATCCATCTCGCCGGCCACAGCACTCGGGCAATCGGCGACGATACGATGTTGATTGATACGCACAGTGCCCCGGTTTGCGATGCGGTCTGGGACTTGTATGCAGCGGCGATCAAGCGCTTTGGCGCCCAGCCCACGCTGATCGAATGGGATGCGGATATTCCGGCACTCGAAGTGTTAGTCAGCGAGGCCAAGCGTGCCGAGCGCGTGGCGGGAGAGGCACTTGCCATCGCTGCTTGATGTACAGCGGCAGTTCGCGGCTGGCTTGTTCGGCGAACAGCGTCTCCCCGAGCAGGGGTTACTGCAGGCGGCAGGCATTGCGCCTGCGCTGCGGCTCGGCATCTACACTAACAATCATCGTCAGGGTGTGCGTGGTGCACTGGCGCTGATGTACCCGGTGATCGAGCGCTTGGTCGGCAGCGAATATTTCCGGGACCTCGCTGACGAGTATCGGCCGCAGCACCCGTCGACGCGTGGCGATCTGCATCATCTCGGTTTCGCGTTCCCGACTTTTCTGGGCGAGAGATTCGGAGGCGGCGAGTACGCGTACCTTGCCGATGTCGCAGCGCTCGAGTGGGCCATCGAGGATGCGCGTCGCGCTGCTCTGGTCGAGGCGCTGACGCCGGACGCATTGCGTGACGTGCCGGCCGAGCAATACGACGCATTGCATTTCAACTTTCATCCGGGCGCACGGCTCATCCGCTCGCGGTTTCCGATTCGGCGCATCTGGCTGGCCAACCAGGCGGGCGTCGAGTCGGTAGACACTGTGCGACTGGATGAAGGTGACGACTGGCTGCTGGTGCGCGCGCTACCCGATGAGATCGCTTTGGCATCGCTCGATGAGGCGGGCTACTTGTTTGCTCGGGAACTAGAGCAGGGTGTCTCGCTGGGGGAGGCGGCCGAGCGCGCCCTCGCCCTCGATGCGGTGTTCGATCTGGGGGCAGCACTGCGGCGGTTGTTTGCACTCGCAGCTTTCCGCATCTAAAAAGGGCCGTGCCGAGAGAGTCTGTGCTAACCATCCTGTAGGTATCCGCCGACAGGCTACGCAGCTATTAGTTAGTTTGGTCCCCGTCTGTACAGCTGCGAATTGAATCATCTCATAGAACCGTCTCGGTAAGTCCGTATGGCGGAGCCGGTACGTGGAGCGTAGTCGTATGTCTTGACAGGTCCGCTTGCTTTGCTTGCGTGGTTCAGGGCTCGCCGCGAACAAGGGAGGCGAGAATGCGAGAATTCGTCGTCATGACTTTCGCCACGGTCGGCTTGTTCGCCGCCGCGGCTTGGTACGCGCCGGTGGACGCGCAGCAAGGTGACGCCAAGCCCAATCCGCACAATCTTCCGGCCACCAGTCTCGGCGACCGTCTCGACGACCGTCTCGACGACCGTCTCGACGACGATACACTCGGTAGCCGCGGACGCACAGGGCATCCGAGCATTGCCGCATCGCCCGGCTTCGCACACGCGAGCGTCGCCAACAATCCCGCGGTGCGAGATGCCAAGCCGGTCGGACAAGCCGTTTGTATGGCCTGCCACACGCTGGAATCCAAGTCGTTCGCGCACACGACGCATGCTCTCGGCATGAACGTGGCATTGGCGGCCAGCCCCACGACGCCGACCTGCGAGGCTTGCCACGGGCCGGGCGCAGCGCACGCAAAGAATCCGACTGCACGCGGCCTGATCATTGCCTTTACTCACGACGGTGGCACGCCCGTCGAGACGCAAACGGCGAGCTGCCTGGCTTGCCACGCGGGCGGCGCGCGGGATCAGTGGCTCGGTTCCGTGCATCGGCGCAACCAATTGTCGTGCAGCGACTGCCATAACCCGATGGCGCAATCGTCTGCCGAGGGCTTGCAGGCCAAACGGTCGATCAACGAAACCTGCGCGACCTGCCACCAGGACATCCGCCAGCAATTCAATCGACGTTCACACATGCCGCTGCCAGAGGGTCAGATGGCATGCGTCGATTGCCACAACCCGCACGGCAGCATCAACGCGGTGCTACTGAAAACGGATACGGTCAACGAGACTTGTTATCAATGTCATGCTGAAAAGCGCGGGCCGTTTCTGTTCGAGCATGCGCCGGTACGCGAATCCTGCCTGAGCTGCCACACGCCCCATGGCTCAAACCAGCACGCGTTGCTGGTCGCGCCGATTCCGATGCTGTGTCAGCAATGTCATTCGCACGTGCGCCATCCGAACGACATGCCCAACGAGCAGCAGCTGGCGAGCGGTCTGGCGCCTGATGAGCGTGTGATGGGCCGAGGTTGTCTCACCTGCCATGCCCAGATCCATGGCTCGAACCATCCGGCTGGTCCGCGGCTACACAAATAGCGGGAGCAAGACCGTGCGCATGCTGCAAAGATCACAAGCCTCACGACTCACGCTGTGCATGGTGCTGTTACTGATCGCGCCCTTCGCCCGGGCGCAAGACAGCGGTCTCGGCATCGATTTGCAGTTTGGCAATGCTCTCGATCCCAGCGGCCTCGAGCCGAGCAGCGGCATAGGCACGCTGGGCTGCGATCCCGATGGCGCCAGTTGGTTGACGAGCGTTCGCAAGCGGACGCCCACGGGCTTCCTGTATGCCTGTCCGCCCGATCATCCGGAGTTTCTGCTGGGCGGCGAATGGCAGTACCGCGGCGCGTTTTCGGTCGGTTATCTGGGGCTCTCGGGCGACCAGGACAACATGCTGTTCAGCCGCTACTCGAATTGGGATGACGGTCTGTATCTGGGTGGCAGTTTCCGCTACGAGAAGCCGAGCGACGGCAGTTATTTCGATGTGCGCGCCAGTCGCATCAACGACGACGATCAATACCTGCGTGCGTTGTACGGACGTGCCGGCAAGTATCGCATCCAGGCATTCGTGCGCAGCCAATCCAATGTGACGAGCAGCAATGCCCGTTCGATCTGGGAGGGCATTGGTAGCAATAATCTCACGCTGAACGGCGCCCTGACGCCAGCCAGCAGCACCTCTGCGCAAGTTGCAGCGGTGTCGGCCAGCCAGCCGGAGCAGAGCCTGGTGGTGGTGCGTGACAAGCAGGGCCTCGGCATCAACTATTTCATCAGTCCGCGCTGGGTAGCATTCGGAAATATCAGCCATGAGTCGCGCGCGGGCGCGCGCCCGTTCGGCGGTCCGTTCTTTTTCAATTATCCGTTTGCCGACAACGGCGGCGCGTACGAGATTCCGCGGCCAATCGATGACAGTACTGTCAATCTCAACGGCGGCGCACGCTGGACGGGCAGCGCCTGGCGCATGGAGTTTGCGTATTCGGGCTCGTTCTTCCGCCATGCCAATGGCACGTTCGACTACCAGGTGCCCTTCGCGGTCCGGCCGGTTGTGCCTGGCCTGGTGTCGCCGCTGCTAACCAGCGGCCAGTTCGCCTACGAACCGGAGAACGACTATCACCATCTGCGGGTCAATCTGACTCGCAAGATCGCCCTGAACGGTGAGTTCTCGTTGGCCGCATCGGGTGGTGAATTGAGCCAGAACGACCAGTTGGCACCACCGATGACCTGCACTGGCCAGTTCGGTATCCCGGTCATTCCCGGCAACCTGTACGACTGTGCAAACTGGAACACGAGCGCTGCCTTGTCGCGCGCGCGCGCCGATCTCGCGATCAAGACCTCGATGCTCGATGCGCGAGTCGTGCTGCAGCCGGGGCGTGACGTCACCTGGCGGGCAAGCGCGAAATACGATCGGCAGGATTATCAAGGCGACTACGACGCCTTCAACCCGCTCACCGGTCAGTGGGGTTACCCGGCGGAAAACGGCGCGCAGGGTAGCGTGGTGCCATTCGAATCCGGCATTTGGGATCCGGGCCCAGGCGCCAGCAACATTACGCGCATTCGCAACCTGCCGCTCGATCGTGAACTATTACAGTTCACGCTGAGTGCGGATGTGCGTCTGAATACCAGCAACTCACTCGGCACCACATACAGTTTCGATCGCACCAAACGCGGCAATCGCGAGGTTGCCACGACCAACGATCATTCGCTCAAGCTTACCTGGCACAATCGCACGTTCGACTGGCTCACCTTTCGCGCTAACTACACCTACCTGCGCCGTACCGGCAGCGAATACGAGTTCAATCCGTACGAGTACACGTTCTCGACCTCGCTCCCGGGCTTCGTCATTCCGCCGAATGGCGTACCCGCGCACACGGTTTCGGCCATGCGCAAGTACGACGTCGGCGGCCGCACGCAGCACAAAGCCGATTTGATGGCGACCTTTGTCCTACCGAGTGACATGACGTTCTATGCGTCAGTCCGTGGCGACTGGAACGACTACAGTGCGGTGATCGGCCGACGAGGTTACGATGCGCTGGGCGGCAGTCTGCAATGGGAATGGCAGCCCACAACTGCCACGGTGGCGAGCGTCTGGTACGGCTTCGACCGCTCGAGCCTGGATCTGGCCAATGTCAATGATGCCGCCTTGACACCGGACCCGGTCCTGGGCGGCGCTACCTATCCAGAGGCCAATCGCTGGTGGTCGCGCGATCGGCAACGTAATCACTACGCCGGTCTGACGCTCAATCAGACGGTCGGACGGATCAAGCTGGATGCTAACTGGAACTGGAGCTCATCGCGCGGCCGCACGTCCTACAGCTTCAATTCACCCGGCGCGCTCACCACACCTGCGTTGGCGGCCCTGCTGACTGGGCAGTTTCCAGACATGCTCTATCGTGCCCACGCGGTCTCGCTCGGCGTGGCGATTCCGGTGAATCGCTCGTTCAGCGTGCGTGTGTTCGATCGTTATGAACGAGGTCGCGTGTCCGACTGGCATTACCTGGGTTTTGAGAATGGCCAGGTCCTCGATCATCGCGTCGACACGGACGGTGGGCCGACTGACTACAGCGCCAATCTGATCGGCCTGGCGTTCGAGGTAAAGCTGTGAGCCCGCTGATGCGCAGCGTCGCCTGCGCCGCGCTCTGCCTGGCTGCCGGGCACGCTGGCGCCCAGTCTGCGGGACAAACGTCGGCATTGGACGAGTCATCAGCTGGCACTAACACCCAGGTGGCAGCGGCATTGCTGCACGCGCCGTACAGTGACCTTCGGGCGATTCGACCGATCGCTGGCGATGCGGAGGCTGGGCGCCGCAAGTCCGAATCCTGCGCGGGCTGTCACGGTGAACACGGCATTGCTATCGTCCAGGAGTTTCCGAGCTTGGCGGGGCAACACGCCGATTTCACGTACTGGCAATTGGTGGAGTACAAACGCGACGCCATGCCTGGCGGCCAGATGACGCCGCCAATGACGCCGCTCGCGGCCGATCTCAGCGACGCCGACATGCGCGATCTGGCGGTTTACTACGCCGGCCTGGACCCGGCTGCCGCGCCCGCCACGGAAGCCGCGGCGCGTCCGGCAACGGCAGAGCAGCTGCAACGCGGTGAGTTGTTATACCTGTCGGGCGATCCGGGGCGTGGCATCCCGCCGTGTCAGGGCTGTCACGGATCGGATGCGCGCGGTCATCGCGACGCGTTGCGACGCGACCGCAACGGCCGCACGCCCTACGCTGCTTATCCAGCGTTGCGCGGCCAACAAGCTGCCTACCTGCGCCTAAAACTGGCCGAATACCGTGACGGAAAACAGCAGGACTCGACCACGGACTTCGTCATGAGTGGCGTTGCCGTCGCGCTCGATGACGCGAGTATTCAGGATTTGTCGGCGTGGTTAGCCTCGTTGAGCTGGGCTGCGAACTGAGGTATCCGCGACTGAGCCTCGTCGCGGATCACTCTGCCGCTGGCTCGAAGCGCAGCGACACGCCATTCATGCAGTAACGTTCACCCGTGGGGGCGGGTCCATCGTTGAACACATGTCCCAAGTGCCCGCCGCATCGCGAGCAGTGCACTTCCGTGCGCTTCATGAACAGACTACCTTCGGTCCTTGTCTCCACAGCATCGGGCAAGGGCCTGAAGAAGCTCGGCCAGCCGGTGCCGCTCTCGAACTTGGTAGCGGATTCGAATAGTGGTTGATCACAGCCGGCACAGTGAAATTTCCCGGAGCGCTTCTCATAGTTGAGAGGGCTCGAGCCGGCGCGCTCCGTACCGTGCTCACGCAAGACGCGAAACGTATCGGCAGGCAGCTCCGTACGCCATTCGGCCTCGGATTTGTGAACCGCAAATTGCTTGTCGCTACTCATTTCGTCAGGTTGAACCGCGCGCTTCCCAGAGCCGCGGTTGATGATCGGTGGTGATGACGCTGATCTCGCGGCGTCGGTAGTCGATCGTAAACGACTCCAGCACGCCGATCACGTCCATGCCCAGGATCAAGGCCGGCGTGTGCTGGAGTTCCCAGACGTCGAAAACGTGAAAATTGCCGAACGTTACGTCGACGTCGCCAATAATCAGGTCATCCAGTTTGATGGCCGGTGCGCGCCATCGCTCGCCTGCGGCGATCTGTTCCGTGGCGCCCGTGACTTCCGTCGCCTCTGCATCATCTCGGTTGCGATGGCCTATCAAGGCATCGCGCAAGGCGCCGTTGCCGAGCGTCCGTTCAGAGCCGGTGTCGATGATGATGGCGGTCTTGTAACGTCCGACGCGACCTTGCACCCGCAATACACCACCCTTGAGACGCTCCGCACGGATCTTGAATGCCCCCCCGGTCCGGGCACCGCCGCGACTGCGCCGGATCTCGATCCTGTTGCGGCCGAAGTCGACGTCGATACGCTGCTCGGTGAGCCCGGCGACACCGAGGATGCCGTCGGCATTCGCCATGATCGACGACCAGATGATCGGCATACGCTGATCCTCGAGGAGCAGTGCGCCGGCCTCGAGGCTGTCGATGTGCACGACCGGTACCTGGGCCGCGCCCGTGACCCCGTTCAGCGTCACGATATCGCCGTTGTTCGGCACCACTTGAAGCTTCGTGGCCAGCGCGGGTGATAGCGTGGAATGGCTGGCGCCGGTATCGATCACAAAAAGATACGGGCCCTGGCCATTGACCATGACGGGCGCCATGATCCGGCCGATTCGATCCAAGGTCGTTCGCGTCGCGTACTGCAGCTCTTCCGGCGGGTCTTCGTCCGTGCCGGTGATACGCCTGTAGGGTCGGGCCGGGGTATTCGCCCAAACGGGGCCCACGGTGGCCACGAACGCGGCACCAGCCAGACTGCTCATGAGCGCACGGCGGTCCATGGCCACTATCCTACGCCGATCGACGCGTTTGACCTAGATCAATGACGCGCCGGGCGGAGCGGTGGACAGTTCAAAGTTGACGTCCAGCTGGCGGGATCGCACCGCGGGATACCATGCCGACCAACTCCACGGGACCAATCGCCTGCCGCTACTGCGACCTGGTCGAGGTTTGCCGTCAGTGCGGAATCATCGCCCAGCGTGAGAGTGGCGAATTGCAGCGCGCTGGCAGTGCCCCGCGTACCTTGCCGATAGGCGCCCGACTGTTTCGTGCGGGTGAAGCCGCCCACTCGCTGTTCGCGGTGCGTCAGGGGATGCTGAAGACAGTCGATGTCGGTCTGGACGGCGAGGAGCATGTCGTGGCGGTGAACATGCCGGGGGACGCGCTGGGTACCGAGGCTTTCGGGGAGCGCATTTACGCGTACGACGTGGTCGCGGTGCAACCCGTCGTTTACTGCAAGTTGCCGCTGTCCCTGCTGAGCACCCAATTCGCGCGCGTGCACGACTTGGCGAATGCGCTGATCAATTTGCTCAGTCGATCATCGGTGCTGCGGGTCCCGCCTGTTCGCGGGACGGTCCATCAACGGGTTGTTGCACTCATGCTCGATCTGTCGCGGCGACTGGAGCAATCGGGCTTCGATGGCCGCCGTTTTTCTCTTGGCATGACTCGGCAGGAAATCGCGAGTCTGCTCGGCACGCGGATTGAGACGGTGAGTCGAACGATCCAGAAGATGCATCGCGCGAAAGAGATCGCCATCGACGGTCAGCAGGTGACCTTGCTGTCGCTCAAGCCAGCGACGGCTTGACAGTTATCAATACCGGGTCGCGCGCATGACGTCACCATGCACGCATGACACTCGAACTCGTCTGTCCAGCCGGCACGCTGCCGGCCCTGCGCGCCGCTGTTGACAACGGCGCCGACGCTGTCTACCTCGGCTTTCGCGGCGCCACTAACGCGCGCAACTTCCCCGGACTCAACTTCAGCGAAAGCGAAGCGGCCGCTGGTGTCGCCTATGCACACGAGCGCGGTTCACGCGTGTTCGTTGCACTCAACGTCTACCCGTCGCCCACTACGTGGGAGGCGGCCACCAACACAATCGATCGGGCTGCGCGGCTCGGCGTCGATGCGTTGATCCTGGCCGATCCTGGATTGATGCGTTTCGCGGCCGACCGCTACCCCAACCTGCGGCTGCACCTGAGTGTGCAGAGTTCCGCTACCAACTGGCGTGCGATTGAATTCTACCGGCAGGAATTTGGCGTGCAGCGTGCCGTACTGCCGCGCGTACTGTCTGCCACGCAGGTCGCGCGCCTGATCAAACGCACGTCGGTCGAGATCGAGGTCTTCGGCTTCGGCAGCCTCTGCGTCATGGCGGAGGGGCGTTGCGCGCTGTCGTCGTTTGCCACGGGGCACTCGCCCAATACGCAGGGCGTGTGCTCACCGGCCCACGCCGTGCGTTGGGAGGAGACACCAGCTGGCCGCCAAGCGCGCCTCAACGACATTCTCATTGATCGCTACGCACCGGGCGAGGCGGCCGCCTACCCGACCCTTTGCAAGGGGCGCTTTCGCGTCAACGACAGGGTTTTGCACGCACTCGAAGAGCCGACCAGCTTGAATGCACTCGACGTCCTGCCGGCACTCGCCGTGAGCGGCGTCAAGGCCATCAAGGTCGAGGGGCGACAACGCTCACCCGCCTATGTCGCACAGGTCACGCGCCTGTTGCGCCGCGCGTTGGACCTTTGCAATGACGCGGCGGCCAAATGGGTGCCGCCGGTCGAGCTGATCGGTGAGCTCGACGCACTGGCGGAGGGGCGCACGCATACGCTCGGCGCTTACGAGCGCTCATGGCACTGAGCGCACGCCCGATGAAGCTGGCGGTCGGCCCGCTCCTCTATCTTTGGGATCGGCAGACGGCACTCGATTTCTACGCCGATATGTGTGACGCGCCGGTCGATATCGTGTATCTCGGGGAAGTCGTTTGCAGCAAGCGACGGGTGCTGCAGAAGGACGACTGGGGGTTGGTCGCGTGCGCACTGGAAGCCGCTGGCAAAGAAGTGGTCTGGTCGACCCTGGCGCTGATCGAGGCCGAATCGGAACTCGCGACGATGGCGCGCATCGTCGACGGATCCGCCGGTCACTTCGAGGCTAACGACATGGCGGCAGTTCAACATGGCGCCGGCAGTCCGTTCGTAGCCGGTCCGCATCTCAACGTCTATAACGAAGCGACGTTGCGATTGCTCGTTGAGCAAGGCGCCAGGCGCTGGGTGGCCCCCGTGGAACTGCCCCTGGCAACCATTGCGACGCTTGGCGAGACACGCCCCAAGGGTCTCGAGATCGAAGTGTTCGCATACGGTCGCTTGCCGCTAGCCTTCTCCGCGCGTTGCTTTACCGCTCGTTCGCAAGATCGGCCAAAGGATGATTGCGGCTTCATCTGTCGCGAGTACCCCGACGGCATCACGCTGTACTCTCGTGACGACCAGCCGTTCCTGACTCTGAACGGTATCCAGACGCAGTCCGCCGCCGTACAAAATCTCTGCGCTCGCGTTGGTGAGCTGCGCGCAGCCGGGGTCGATATCCTCAGGCTCTCGCCGCAATCGCAGGACTTCGCGGCCGTGATCCGCGCGTTTCGGGATGCGGTAGACGCTACCGGCGCGGCAACGCCGTTCCCGGCCTCCGTGCTGCCGGGTGGCTATTGCGACGGTTACCTGCGGGGTGCAGCCGGGATAGAGCGTGCACCGTGAGGCTTGCGAGAGGACCCGGCAGTACTGCTCTGACATGCGCTGGCAAATCGTAGTCCCAGCCGTCGAGCAGATTTTTCAGATGCAGCCCGGTTTCGGTCTCGCCTTCGACACCGAGGCGTCGTTGAAAGAACAGCGCATCGGGATCGACTCGGCGTCGCGCAAGATCGACGAAGTCCACGAGTGCACCTCGAATCGTGACATGCGGCGCCTGCACCGAATGGCGCAGCCCACCCGCGCGCAATTCGAACGTGAACGCGAGCGGCACGTCATCGACGCGCAATGCGATGCGTTTGCCGGTCAGTTCGCCGAGCCGCTCCGCGATGACTTGGCCGCGCAGCAACTGATTGATCGCGAGTGCGAGCAGTTGCGCTTGCGCGGTGACCGGCGCCAGACGCAGCGCGTGTCGAAGTACGGCATGAGTATCGAGCATGGGCATGTCCCTGGAGGCTGCTGCACGCATTCATGCCATGCACGACGCGTGTGCGTATTGACGTTCGTCAAGCTGTCCACGGCGCGCGGAGCGTCGGGATGACTCACGTAAGCCTGCGAGAGTTCGTGCGGGTGCTGGAACAGAGCGGTGATCTGAAGCGCGTACCGTTTCCGGTCGATCCGCGACTCGAGATGACGGATCTGTGTCGGCGGAGCCTCGAAGCAGGCGGGCCGGCGCTCTGGTTTGAACAGCCGCGTGGAACTGACATGCCGGTGCTCGGCAATCTCTTCGGCGCGCCGCGGCGCGTGGCGGCGGCGCTCGGCTACGATGACGTCAAGCAGTTTCGCGAAGTGGGTGAAACGCTGGCGTTGCTGCGCGAGCCACGTTGGCCGGATCAGCCACGCAAGGCACTCAGCCGGCTGCCGGCGCTGTTGTCGCTGCTCAAGGCAACGCCGCACAGTGTCACTGGTCCGCCGGACTACGAGACGGTGCAGACCGGTGCTGATGTCGACCTCAGTTGCCTGCCGGTGTGGACCTGCTGGCCCGAGGATGCGGGCCCCCTGATCACCTGGGGCCTCGTCGTGACCCGGGGTACGCGCAAGTCGCGGCAGAACGTGGCGCCCTATCGCCAGCAGGTGTTAGGCCGCAATCGCGTGATCATGCGTTGGCTGTCACAGCGGGGTGGGGCACTCGATTTTCGTGACTGGCAACGCGAGCATCCCGGCAAACCCTTCCCGGTGGTCGTGATGATCGGTGCAGATCCGGCCCTGCTGTTGGCGGCCACGACCCCGATCCCCGACAGTATCTCCGAGTATCAGTTCGCAGGATTGCTGCGCCGCCGCCGCAGTGAAGTGTTTCGCACCACCGTCGGTCTCGATAGCTGCGCGAGCGCCGAGATTGTGCTCGAGGGTCACATCGCGTCCGGCGACGAAGCGCTCGAGGGTCCTTTTGGCGATCACACTGGCTATTACAACAGCCAGGCCCGCTTTCCCGTGCTGACCGTCGAGCGTTTGTCGATTCGGCGGCAGGCGTTCTACCACGGTGGCTACCTGGGACGCTCGCCGCTGGACGAGCCGTCCGTACTGGCGATGTCTCTCAACGAGATGTTCATTCCGATCCTGCAGCGCAGCCACCCCGAGATCGTCGACTTTTATCTGCCACCCGAAGCGTGTTCGTATCGTGTCGCAGTGGTGAGCATACGCAAGGCCTATCCTGGGCACGCGCGGCAGATCATGCAGGCCGTGTGGTCGAGCCTGCGCCAGTTTCTCTACACGAAATTCATAATCGTCACCGATGACGATATCGACGCGCGCAATTGGCAGGAGGTGATCTGGGCGATCTCGACCCGCGTCGATCCGGCGCGCGATATGCATCTCGTGCGGCGCAGTCCGATCGACTATCTTGACTTCGCCAGTCCGATTGCTGGCCTGGGGTCGAAGCTCGGTATCGACGCGACCAACAAGTGGCCGGGCGAAACGCGCCGCAAGTGGGGGCGTCCCCTTGCGATGGACCCCGACGTGGCCCAGCGCACCGATGCGATGTGGGCGAGGCTCTTTGACAAAGATCAATGCGGACGTACGCACCACGCGCTGTAATTGCTCGATGACCGAGAGCACCGCCGCCGTACCCGCCGCGCAACCGCGGCGCCAACACAGCTTTACCAAAGAGCAATTGATTGCCTGCGGTGAGGGCACGCTGTTCGGGCCCGGCGCGCCGCGCCTGCCGGTGGGGCAGATGCGCATGGTCGATCGGATCGTGAGGATCTCCGACGAGAACGGCGCCTATGGCGCGGGGGAGATACGCGCTGAACTCGACATCGACCCGTCGCTCTGGTTCTTTGCGTGCCACTTCATCGGTGATCCGGTCATGCCGGGTTGCCTCGGTCTCGATGCCATGTGGCAGTTGTTAGGATTCCATCTTGCCTGGAGCGGGCATCGTGGTCTCGGCCGCGCGCTCGGCGTCGACGAAGTGCGATTCAGCGGCCAAGTGCTGCCAACCGTGCGGCTGGTCGAGTACCAGATAGATATCAAGCGCGTGATCGAGCGCAAGCTCGTGATGATTGTGGGTGATGCTGCGCTCATCGCGGACGGTGCGCGGATCTACTCGGCGACCGGACTGCGCGTCGGATTGTTCAGCACGCCAGAGGCGACCTGATTGCGTCGTGTAGTCGTCACGGGCATGGGGATCGTCTCATGTCTCGGCAATGATCTGGAGACGGTCAGCAGCGCGCTCGCCGCGGGCCGCTCGGGCATTCGCGCGATGCCGGACTATCCTGCGGCAGGCCTGCGCAGCCATATCGCCGGCGTGCCGCAGATCGTTGTCAGTGAGCATATCGATCGGCGCGACCTGCGTTTCATGGGTGACGCGGCGGCGTTCGCGGCGATCTCGATGGCGCGTGCAATTGCGGCGAGCGGCCTGACCGAGCCGCAGGTCAGTCATCCGCGTACCGGCCTGATCGCGGGCACGGGTGGCGGATCGCCCGCCAACATCGTCGAGGTCGCCGATACGCTGCGCGCTCGCGGCTTGCGGAAAGTCGGTGCGACGCGAGTCCCGCGCACCATGTGCAGCACGGTCGCCGCTTGTTTGGCGACGAGCTTCCACATCAAGGGCGTCAGCTATTCGTTGACCTCAGCCTGCGCGACGAGCGCGCACTGCATCGGCGCGGCAGCCGAGCAGATTCGCTGGGGAAATCAGGATGTCATGTTCTGCGGCGGCGGCGAGGAAGAGCACTGGTCGCTGACCGCGCTGTTCGATGCGATGGGCGCACTTTCAACCACTCGCAATGCCACGCCCGAGCTCGCCTCGCGCGCTTACGACGTGAACCGCGACGGCTTCGTCATCGCAAGTGGCGGCGGCATGCTGGTGCTGGAATCACTCGAGCACGCAGCGGTGCGCGGAGCGCCGATCATTGCGGAGTTGGTAGGTTTTGGCGTCACCTCGGACGGCGCCGACATGGTGCAACCGTCCGGTGAAGGTGCGGTGCGCTGCATGCGCCAGGCGCTGACCAGCGTCGCGCGGCCGGTGGACTATGTGAATGCGCACGGCACCTCGACGCCGCTCGGCGATGTGATCGAGCTCAAGGCGATGCGCGAGATGTTTGGCTTCGACCTGCCGCTCGTGTCTTCCACCAAATCCCTCTCGGGGCACTCGCTCGGCGCCGCGGGTGTGCAAGAGGCGATCTACAGCCTCTTGATGCTGCGCGACGGGTTTCTCGCGGGGTCGGTCAATATCGACGAACTCGACCCGGCCTGTGCAGACTACCCGGTCCTCCGAGAAACGCGCTCGATGCGTGTGGATACGGTGATGTCCAACAGCTTTGGCTTCGGCGGCACCAA
>JAGRJB010000085.1 GCA_020442965.1 Pseudomonadales bacterium | reverse complement strand
GCCACATCGACCACCGCGATCGCCACCGCGCCGAACGGCGCGGTGGCGGTTTTGTCCAGCAACAACGAGTTGCTCGCGACCGTGCGCCGCGCCACCGCGCACGAGCACGAGGTCGTTACGGTTCGCGCCGATATCGACTTGGCTACAGAACTCATTGAAAAACGAGTGGGCGCCGTCCTGATTGATAGCGCCGCGGTACGCGAGCCGGTCGATGTATTCGTTGAACGCATCAAGAGTCAATTTCCCGATCTCGTGCTGGTCGTTGCCGGCGGACCGGAAGACCAGGCGGCACTGTCGCGGCACATTACCAGCAATCTGGTCTATCGGTTTCTGCATCGACCCGTATCGCAGGAACGCGTCCGGCTGTTTCTGGAAGCCGCACTGCGCCGCCACGACGTCGAGCATGCGGAACTCGCAGATGCGCCTGCGCCTGCGACTGCGCCAACCAACGCAAGTAGCACGATCGGCCGACCGTCAAATAGCGTCTTGATCGGTGCCGGCGTCGTGTTGATCTTGTTAGCAGTGGCCGGCGGCTGGCTTGCGCTGCGCTCGCCGCCCGCGCCGGAAGTCAAGAAGGTGCAGGAAGCTCCCGTCGATCGAGCCGCGATCGAAGCCAATCGAATCGCCGGGCTGCTGGCAGCCGGCGACGCGGCTTACGTCAAGGGCGAATATCTTTCGCCCGCCGGCTCGGGTGCCGCCGATCGCTATCGCGCGATACTCGCGCTCGATCCTAACAATGCGAAAGCGCGGGCGGGAATCGAGCGCGTCGTCGACAAGCTGCTGTCCGCCGCGGAGGCTGCGCTGCTCGCGGAACAGGTCGACGAGGCGCAAGCGCAAATCGATGCAGCCATCTTGCTGGCCCCCGGCAGCAGCCGCGCGGCGTTTCTCGCGGTGCAAGTCAACAAGGAACGCGAGCGAACTGCGCTCGCGCAGACGCAATCGGACGCCCGCGGCAGCGCCAACGAACAGGCCGTCGGGTTCTTGCGCCTTGCCAGTCAACGCCTCGCAACTGGCAGTCTGATCGACCCGGCGCAAGACAACGCGCGCTTCTACATCGAAGCCGCGCGACGTGTCTCACCCAACGAACCGGGCCTCGCGAATGCCACCCGTGCACTGCAGACCGCCATGCTCGACCGCGCGAGCGTGGCCGCGGCTCGCGGTGATCTCGCCGATGCCGAGCGCTGGCTGGCCAACGCCGAGGAGGCCCGCGCCTCGCGCGCCGCGTTGGCGGAGGTCCGACGCACGTTGCAACAGGCGGAGATCACTAACAAAGCCGACAGGATCACCGCGCTCACCCAGTCGTTCCGCCAGGCGATCGCAACCAACCGCTTGCTCGAACCGCCCGACGACAATGCCCGGCAGTACTTCCGCGCACTCGTCGAGGCGGATCCGAGCCACCCGGCGACCGCTCAGGCGCGGCAGAACCTCGGCAGCGAGATGTTGAAGGAGGCGCGTATTTCGATCGGCCGCAATGATCTGGCCGGCGCCGAACGCTGGCTTGGCGAGGTCCGGACGATCGGCTACAACGGGCCGGAGACCGCGGCCGTAACACGAGATCTTGCCGTCGCGCTCGCCCGGGCTCCCGCTGCGGCCCCCAACGCTTCGGCCGCCCCGACAGCTACCCCCACAGGCGCCCCGGTACCCGATCCCGCCCGAGAGCCCGCCGGTGGCTCGGCGGCGGCGTCCGGCGCGCCTGGGTCGCCCGTCGTCGCCGCCAATACGCTTGAAAATGTGCGATTCGTACAACCCCGCTATCCGATCTCCGCGCGGACGCGCGGCAGCGAGGGTTGGGTGGACGTGGAATTCACCGTTGGCACCGACGGGTCGGTCGCGGACGCGCAGATCGTCGGCGCCGAACCAAAGGGCATTTTTGAGGACTCCGCCCTCGACGCCGTACGCCGCTGGCGCTACAAGCCTGTGATGAAGAACGGTACCGCCGTCGAACAGCGCGCACGGCTGCGCATTCGATTCAATACGACAGACGAGTAGTCAGCGCACATGGCTGATCGCTTTCTCATCGCCGTGGATGACGCGAAGTTTGGCGCGTGGCTACGACATTCGCTCGAGGCTGGCTGGCCAGCCGCCGAGCTGCGCGTCATGGATTTGGGCGAGCTGCGGCGGCTGCGCGCCGGCATTACGGTGCGGGACTTCGAGCTCGCGCTGGTTTGTCTCAAATTCGGCGAGACGCCCGAGGATACCGAATCTGGCGGTCTCGACTGGTTGCGGAAATTGCGTCACCAGCCCGCCTTTCCGCAGATCATAGTACTCGCCGATGGTGGGAGCGAGCTAACGGCGGTGCGTGCCATCCGGCTCGGCGTGCTTGATTACCTACCGAAGCGTTTACTAACACCCTTTCGATTGCAGAACGCGGTCCGGCTCGCGCTGCGGGCGATTCAGCGCGAACGACAGGATCGTGAAGAACGCCGTGCTCAGCAACCTGGCAGCAAGGCCGCCGCCCTACCGAGCGCCGTCCCAGTTGCAACGCCGGGCCCTGCGGCGGCGGCGAGTGCGCCACCCGCCACGAAGCCCGCGGCGGATGCAGATCTCGTGCCGGGATATACGATCCTGCAGCCACTGGGCGAATCGGAAGCAGCGTCCGTGTATCTCGCGATGAGCGTGGCGCTGGAGCGCAAAGTCGCGCTGAAGGTCAGCAAACGCGCCCGCGATGAATCGGGCGAATCGGAAGATGGCGAATCGATCGCGGTCGAGCGCGCGGTGTTCGAACGCGAGTACCACGCGCTCGCCACCGTACATGATACGGCGGTGGTGCAGATCTTTGACTACGGCTCGCACGACGGGCGCGAGTATCTCGCGATGGAGTATTACCCCTGCGGCGATCTCAAGGCGCGGTTGCAGCATCCCATAGCGCTCAACGAGGCGCTCTCATTCGTACGCGACATCGCCGCCGCACTCCATGTGGTGCACAGCGCAGGAATCGTGCATCGTGATCTCAAGCCACCCAATGTCATGCTGCGCGAAGATGGTAGCGTCGTCCTGATCGACTTCGGTCTGGCTCGCAATCTGCTGGCCGGCGACGGCACCACTCGCACGGGTGTACTACGCGGCTCACCTTACTACATGAGTCCCGAACAGGCACAAGGCAACGATCTCGACGCACGCACGGATCTGTACAGTCTAGGTATCATTTTCTATGAGATGTTAGCGGGCAAGAAGCCGCATCTGGGTGCATCCGCCATGGACGTGTTGCGACAGCACGTCGATGCGCCGGTACCGCTGTTGCCGATCGAATTCGCTCATTGGCAATGGCTTTTGGATCGTCTGATGGCGAAGGATCGTGACGAGCGCTTTGAATCCGCCAACGCGGTACTCGAGGCACTCGATCGAGCGCAGCAGGGCGAATCCATCCTCGATCCTGTGATCCATACTGCAGCTCCAGGCAACGATGAACCCGCCATCGCCGCAGCCGTGAACTAGATCACGGTGCCACGGGCGCCAGCCCGGTGAGATGCCCGCATGCTATCTTCCGCCCTGGCTGTTGGGCTTGCGCTGGTGTTGCTCGTTACGGTGATTGCCGTGATGCTGCACGCGCGATCACTACGCCGCAAATCGCTCTTCTCACGTCGCGAGGCGCTCGACGCGCAGATGCGCCTGGATGCCGTGCTGGGTGCGCAGCCTAAAACTGCGTTCATCATCGACTGTGAACAACGTGTCGTCGGCAAGCTCCCACCGACCGCCAGCCGCATGCTCGGACGCGATTGTGTCGCGGGCACAACGCTTTCCAGCCTGCTCGGAGGCAACGTCGCAGACGATCGCCGTCTACAGGCCGTTAGTTATCTCGAAGCGCTGCTGCGGGGGGAGCCGGCCACCAATCCGCTCTCGGCGATCGCCATTCATGGCCGTATTCTCGACTTCGCCTTTGAAAAGATAGCGGCGCACAGCACGATGGCCGGCATACTCGTCATCATCGAGGAACGGCAAGTCGCGTCGCAGCACGCAGAGGCGCTACCCGTAGTGACGGAGGCCACAATAGCGCCGGCCATCGCAGCGGAGGCCATCGCAGCGCAGGAACAACCGCCCGTGGCGCTCGCGCCGGCCGACGACGTTGGAGCGATCACGGTCCAACTGAAACGAGACGGGACGGCGCTCGCCCAGTTTCTTCAGGACGCCAGCAGTAAAGCATCGCAAGTGAGAGCGATGTTGCGCATGCCCGCACGCGCAGAACCGGCATTTCGGGAGAAGCTGAACCGGATCCAGGAATTGATTGTCGCACTGCGCGAACGGGCGGCGGCACAGTCGCTCGACGCGGTCGTTCAGCAATCGACCAGCTTCGAAGATCTGCTTCTGTCGCTGAGCGCGAAGCCGACTCTGACCGGCAACGATTTTCTGCCGCTCGCAGCCAAGCTGGACGACCTATTCAGTCACCTCGCATGGCTGAGCGATTCGCTCGGGCGTGACGCTGCTCCCGCACAGACGGCCGATGAACCCATCGTCGCTAAGGACTGCGCGGAGACACATGCTGCAACGCAGTTGTTGCCGGCGCCGTCAATGCAGGACGACGTGGAGGATCTTGGCGAATTCGTCCGACGATTGGCGATGGAAGTCGCCGCAGCGAGCGAGCGCGAGGTCTCGGTCGTCGCAATCGGGCTCGACGAGGTTCCCGACGAAATTCAATCGGTGATAGGCGACGTCCTCAATCAACTCGTGCGCAATGCCGTACTACACGGTCTCGAGTTGCCGCAAGAGCGCGCACGCCGCGGCAAAGCGCCGGCTGGCACGTTCGTTGTGCAATTCGATGCCGACGAGCGTAACGCCTTCAACCTTTCGTTCCAGGACGACGGCCGCGGCCTCGACTACAACCGGATTCGTGCCGTGGCCATCGAGCAGGGCCTGCTGACGGAAGCGGTCGCTGAGCGTATCGACCCACGCAAACTCGCGAGCCTGATTTTTCGTCCGGGGTTCAGCACCGCGATGGCCGGACCGTCGCATATTCAGGGACTTGGTATGGATCTGGTGCGGGAGCGCGTGCACGCGCTCGGCGGGAAGGTCGGCGTAGCGACCAAGCCGGGCGAATTCACGCGCTTTCGCATCATGCTGCCGCGCGTATTGCGACAGCAGGTAGCCTAGGGACCGCGGGTTCAGCCGCCATCGGCGTGCAGAGCGCCGAACAGCGTGTCCCAATCGACGCGGTCAGCCTGCTTGTCCGTCATGACCTCGAACGTCGTGTCGTAAGCTGCGCGGCGCCCGAGCGCCGCCAGGCACACAGCCGCGACATCTGCCCGTGGAATCCGCGCGACGATATCCTTGGGATCGCCCTGCGTGACGTGAATGCCCTGTGTGCCGCCCGGCTCTGTTGAAAGACCTGCGGGTCTGACGATCGTATAGCGCACGCCACTGGCCCGCACCGCCTCCTCGCCACGCAGCTTCCACGCCATGATGTTGTCGAGCAACTTGTTCAGCGGGTGATTGGGATCGGTGACGCCCATCGATGAGACGATTACCAACTGCCGGACACCGGCGGCGTGCGCCAGTTCGGCGATCGACTTGGTACCGCCGAAATCGATCACCTCTGGTTTGTTCTCAGGATCGCGCCGACTGTTGGAGCCGAGGGCGGAAATGACGTAGTCGGCACCGCGAAAGGCGCTTGCCATGGACGAAGGGTCGCGGACGTCACCAACGTACAGCTTGACCTTGTCGCCCAGCAGGTCCCGGGCACGCGGCTCGTTGCGCACGAGCGCCCGCACACGATAACCCTGCGCCAAAGCCTGCGTCACTACCTGCTCGCCCGTGCCACCAGTAGCCCCGATCACGAGCAGCACTTTGCCCTGCGGATCGCCACCCGTCGTGCCACACGCTGTTAGCGCCACGACTGCCGCCGCGATCAGTGCGCCAAATATTCCCTGTTGCATCGTCATACCCTCATCGCAGTCCAGTTCGAATTGTTAGTCTACAGCGTCTTGGCCTGCACGTGACGGCAGATTGGCGAGTTCGACCTTGAGGCCCGGCTCGCTGACGGTAACGGTTGCGCCGATCTTCCGGAGTTCGACGGCCAGCGCCTCTGCGGACTCTCGTTCGCCATGGACCAGATAGACGGGCGGGCGCTCCGCCATGCTGCCATACCAGCGCAGCAAGTCGTGCTGATCGCCATGCGCCGACAGGCCGCCAAGCGTATGCACTTGGGCGGCGAATTCGATCTGTTGGCCATGAATGCGTATTTTTTCGGACCGATCGACGATCGCCCGGCCGAGCGTGCCCGGCGCCTGAAACCCGGTAAAGACAATTTGGCACTCACGGCGGCCAGCCTCGCGCTTGAGGTGATGGAGGATGCGCCCGCCGGTGCACATGCCGCTGCCAGCGATGATAATTGCGCCGCGGCGCATCGCGTTGATCGCTTTCGAATCATCCGCCGTGCGTGCCAATACGAGATTCGGTAGCGGCGGCATCGTACCAAAGCCCGCACGCAAATGCCGCGCCTCCTCGTCGTAGCGATCCTCATGCCGCCAGTAGATCTCGCTCGCCTCGATCGCCATGGGGCTATCTAGGAAGATGCGCCAGCGCTGCATGCGCCAATCCTTGAAATGCTTCGCAAACAGGTACAGGAGTTCCTGGCTGCGGCCGATCGCGAATGCCGGAATGACGACGTTGCCCCCGTCGCGCCAGGCAGCCATCAGGATTTCTCCGAGCTCAACCTCGGTGGCGTCGCGATCGCGATGCAGGCGATTGCCATAGGTGCTTTCCATCAACACGACATCAGCGGAATGAAACTCGTGCGGATCGAGCAGAATCGGCGACTCATACTGCCCAAGGTCACCGCTGAAGAGCAGCTTGCGCCTTACCGAAGCTTCCTCGACCCATAGCTCGATACTGGACGAGCCGAGAATATGGCCCGCATCGCGCACACGCGCGGTAATGCCCGGGAACAGTGTGTGCTTTTCATCGTAGGCGAACGGCCTAACGAGTTCGAGGGTCTTCTCCACGTCCGCCACCGTATAGAGCGGCTCGATATCCTCATCGCCGCCATCGCGTTGGCGGTTGCGGCGCTCAGCGTCGCGCTCCGCCAGTTTGGCCGAGTCCTTCAACAGGACCGGCAATAGATCACGACAAGCACGGTTCGTGTAGATCGGTCCGCGAAACCCGCGCTGCACGAGCAACGGCAGTCGCCCACAGTGATCGAGATGCGCGTGGCTCAGAACCACCGCATCGAGCGCCTGGGCATTGAACGGAAATGCCATGCGATTTCGGGCCTGCGCGTCCCGCCCGCCCTGAATCATGCCGCAGTCGAGCAACAGCTGTCTGTCCGCAGCGCGCACGATGTGGCAAGAACCCGTTACCTCGCCGGCCGCCCCGAAAAACTCTAGCTCCATAGCTCAGGCAGGATAGCGGACTGTAGCGGCGACCGATAGATTGATCGTGCTATCGTCGCGCTCCGTTGGCCTAGGATCTTTCGAGAACACCATCATGAATCTCAAGTCACTGAACGCTAACGACTCAAGTGCGGATGCGGGGCTGAGTCGCCGGTATTTCCTGCTGGGCGCCGGGGTCGTGTCCGCGGGGCTAGTGGTAGGCCTTGCGATCGCCCGTCGCAATGACGGCAGTCCTGGCCCGGTGCGCGCCCCAGGCGCGACCAGCGGGCCGTTCGCGCCAAACGCCTTTCTGCGGATCGCCCCGGATGACAGCGTCACGGTAGTGATCGGCAAATCGGAGATGGGCCAGGGAGTCTATACGGGGATCGCCATGGCGATCGCCGAGGAACTGGACATCGATCCGCAGCGAGTCGCAGTCGAATTCGCGCCAGTCAATGCGGCCTTCAATCACCCGTACCTGCCGGCCCAGTTCACGGGCGGCAGCAGCAGCACGAATACCACGTACGAGCAGATGCGCAAGGCGGGTGCCACGGCGCGCGCCATGCTGTTGGCCGCCGCAGCGGGGGAATGGCAAACCGATGTGTCGACCCTGACCACTAACGACGGCCGTGTGCTGAGCGCCGATGGCAAGCGCAGTGCGAGTTATGGCTCCCTCGCGACCGCCGCCGCGGCTGTCGCCGTACCAACTGACGTGACCCTCAAGGATCCGGCTGCGTTTCGTTACATCGGCAAACACCAGCGGCGGCTCGATAGTCCGCTGAAAGTCGATGGACGAGCGCGGTTTGGCTGTGACGTCAAGCTACCGGATATGCTGGTCGCCGTGGTTGCACGGGCGCCCGTCATTGGTGCGACGCTCGCTCGGTTCGACGAACGCGCAGCCCGCGCCACGCCGGGCGTGGTTGACGTAAAACAGGTACCCACCGGCGTTGCGGTCTACGCCACCAACACCTGGGCGGCCCAGCGAGGTCGCGAGGCCCTGCAGGCCGATTGGAACGACAGCCCAAACGCTGGCTTCTCCACCGACGCCTTACGGGTCGAATATCGGCAACTGCTGGCACGCGGTGGCAAGGTCGCCAGAAACGTCGGTGATGTTCGGGCAGCACTCAAAAGCGCCAAACGCAGCATCGATGTCGAGTACGAGCTGCCTTACCTGGCGCACGCGTGCATGGAGCCGCTCAATTGTGTGGCCAAGGTGGACGCCGATCGCTGCGAGATCTGGGTCGGCACGCAGATGCAGTCGATGGAACGCGATCTGGTCGCCAACATGCTGGGGCTGCCAGCCGAACAAGTCGCTCTACACACGACTTTCCTGGGCGGCGGCTTTGGGCGGCGCGGCAATCCTGCCGCCGATTACGTGCTCGAAGGCGTGCAGGTTGCGCAGGCGATGCTCGGCCGGCCCGTGAAAACCATCTGGACGCGTGAGGACGATATGCGCGGGCTTTGGTATCGCCCGTTCGTGATGGCGCGCGTGCGCGCAGCAATCGACGTTCGAGGTATGCCGGTTGCCTGGGGCGAATCGATCGTTAGTCAGCCGGTCATCAAAGCTTCGGCGTTTGCGAAATTTGCTGTCAAAGAGGATGGCATCGATCCCTCGACCATCGAAGGCACGGCGGACATGCCGTACAGCATCGCAAACTTCGGTGTCGATATCGACGACGGCAATCCGACCATTCCGATCCAGTGGTGGCGCTCGGTAGGACATTCACATGGCGCGTTCGTGGTCGAATCAGTACTCGATGAGCTGGCGCACCTTGGCCAGCAGGATCCGCTCACCCTGCGTCGCAAGCTGCTGACTGAAAAGCCGCGCCACCTTGCCGTGCTGAATGCCGCAGCCGCCATGGCGAGCTGGGGGAAAGAGGCGCCGGCCGGCCGCTCGCGCGGCCTCGCCCTGCACGAGTCCTTTGGCAGCATCGTCGCGCAGGTAGCGGAAGTATCCGTGACCGGCAGGCAGGTGCGCGTGCATCGTGTCTGGTGCGCGATCGATTGTGGACGGGCAGTCAATCCCGACGGCGTCGTCGCACAGATGGAGAGCGGTATCGTGTACGGTCTGTCGGCCGCTCTCAGCGGGCAGATTACCGTGGAGAATGGCCGGCCGGTGCAAGGCAATTTCGACACCTACCCGGTGCTCCGGATGAACGAGATGCCGGCAATCAGCGTGCAGATAATATCGAGCAACGCCCCGATGGGCGGCGCCGGTGAACCTGGCACTCCCCCAATTGCGCCCGCGGTCTGCAATGCGATCTTTGCCGCGACCGGTCAGCGCATCCGCCGCTTGCCAATCTCAGCGAGCCTGCGCGCCTTGGGAAGCTAGCAAATAATCGTACGCCACGTTGGCCAACGCGCGGCTCCCGATCGGTATGCCCGCCTCGTCGATATAGAACAACGGCGAGTGATTCGACGCGGCTGTGGCCGGATTCTGATCGGGCGGCGTGATCCCGACGAAAAAGAAAAAGCTCGGTACCTTCGTGGCGAAAAACGCGAAGTCTTCCGCGCCCGTGACCAGCGGCA
The DNA here is from genome assembly GCA_020442965.1 of Pseudomonadales bacterium. Lineage (GTDB taxonomy): Bacteria > Pseudomonadota > Gammaproteobacteria > Steroidobacterales > Steroidobacteraceae > CADEED01. The sequence goes on along the minus strand of JAGRJB010000085.1, from coordinate 4,672 downwards.
CCGTGCGCACGTCCTGTGATGCTTTGCGCAAGCTCGGCACCACCGCTTCGGTCAGTGCTCGGTCGTTCAACACGACCGGATTCGAATCCGCATCAACTGTGAAACTGGCCGTCGTGCCGCTCGCCGCCGCTGTCTTTTCCACTATTCGCGCCATTCGATCGAGGATATCGCGACGCTGAGCGGCATCGAACGTACGAACGGTGCCGATCATCTCCACTTCGTCCGGTACGATATTATTGCGGATGCCGCCCTTGATAGCACCGACAGTGACGACGGCCGGGATCTCCGTGATATCGATCTGACGACTAACGATCGTCTGCAACGCATTGATGATCTGCGCGCTGATGACGATCGGATCGATACCAGCCCAGGGCAGCGCTCCATGTGTCTGCTTGCCCTTGACGAGAATGCGCCAGGAATCCGAGCCGGCCATCAGCGGTCCGCCACGGTAGCCGATGGTGCCCACGTTGAGCGTCGACATGACGTGCAAACCGAAGATAGCCTCGGGAGTAGCGAGATCGAATACGCCCTCTTCCAACATGAGACTCGCGCCACCGCGTTCACCGGCGGGAGCTCCCTCCTCGGCCGGCTGAAAGACGAACAGCACTTTGCCGGGCAAGCCGGGACGCAGCTGCGCGAACGCCTCGGCAATACCCATCAGGATCGCGGTATGCGAGTCATGGCCGCAGGCATGCATCACCCCCACCGTCTCGCCCCGATAGGTAGCTGTCGCCTTGGACTTGAATGGCACGTCTACCATCTCGGTTACCGGTAGGGCGTCCATATCAGCACGCAACGCAATCGTTGGCCCGGGCCTGCCGCCCTCGAGCAACGCCACGACGCCGGTGTGTGCGATGCCCGTCCGAACCTTGAGGCCGAGTGTGCGTAGATGCTCGGCGACAAGTCTGGACGTGCGGAATTCGCGGTTGGACAGCTCCGGGTTCTGATGCAGGTCGCGCCGCCAGGCGATCACTTTGGCATCAACTGCTGTGAGCGCCGCTTCCAGCGGCGACGGCTCCGCCGCCGCGACGGTCGCAGGTCCGAGCAAACTCGCGAGCAGCCCAACTGTGAGCACCCTTGCTGCCCGCGACGGCGCGCTGTTCATCTACTCATTCCTCTCGCAGCACTGCGTTGCAGCGCAGTTTGCACGTAACAGTCGCTGGCTGGCAACGCGCTTGACACTCCGGCCCGAGAACGTTGCAATGCGCGCTGTATCAGTTCCCGCCTCATCATGCCTATGCACCTCGTCGATGCGACACTATTCTTTTCGCCGACGAGCGGCGGCGTCAAACGGTACCTGCTCGCCAAGCGGGCCTGGCTCGCGCGCCACACCAATTGGCAGCAGACTTTACTCGTGCCGGGTGAATCCACGCGGCTGGAGCGCGGCGGTGTCTCGACGATCACGGGCGGCATCGTGCCTGGCACCTTCAACTATCGACTGCCGCTCAAACCGTGGGCCTGGTCGCGAGCGCTCGAGCAATTGGCTCCCGACATCACCGAGGTTGGCGACGTGTTCCATCCGGCGTGGTGCGCACGTATCGCGGCGCGCCGCCGCAATACCCCGATCGTCGCTTTCTATCATTCGAATTTTCCGCAACTCGCCGGGCGCCGGCTCGGTCGCGCCGTGGAATGGCTGTTGGCGAACTACGTGCGTGAAACGTACGCCGGTTTCGATCGGGTGTTCGCACCGAGCCGCTATATGTGCGACTACCTGGCGAGCATCGGCGTCCGGCACACCACGCTGCAACCGCTCGGAGTCGACGCGGACGTGTTCTCACCCGCGCGGCGTGTGCGCGATTTGCGGCACGCCCTTGGCCTCAAAGCCGCTACGCGCCTGCTGGCGTTCGCGGGCCGCTTTGCGAAGGAGAAGAACCTCTCGGTATTGCTCCAAGCCTTCGCGCGGCTCGGCGATCGCTACCACTTGCTACTGATCGGCGGCGATCAAACCGGCCGTGTCGCGAGCAATGTCACCAAGGTCGCCTATCGGCGCGATAGTCGCGAGCTGGCCGAGTGGTTAGCGTCCTGCGATGCACTGGTACATGCCGGTACCCGCGAAACCTTTGGGCTCGTCATCCTCGAAGCGATGGCCTGCGGCCGGCCGGTCGTTGGCGCCCGCGCCGGTGCGATTCCGGAGTTGATCGACGAATCCGTCGGCACGCTGGCCACGCCGTACGACGCCGTCAGCATGGCCCGCTCGATCGAAGCGCTCTATGACCGCGACATCGAATCCCTGGGCGCGGCCGCTCGCGAACTCGTGTTGCGGCGTTTCACCTGGAATCAGGCACTGCAGCTACAGATGCAGACCTACGCCGGCATCGCACGCCATAGCCCGACCGTAACACCAGCGGTCGAACCGATCAGGCTGATCGAAACGCGGTAGGCGGCGTCAAAGCCGCCCTGCACCCTGCGCTTTGCTCGCTGCCTACACGCGCACCGGTAGCACGAGTTGGTAGATCGTCATTTGACCGCTCTTCTCACCCACGGCCAGCTGCCGACCATCCGGTGACCATGCCACTGCGGTCACTTCGGAACCCGCGAGTTGTGCATCCAGCGCCTGCGCCGTCTTGCCTGGACACCAGAGTGACACGCGCCAGTCACGGCCGCCGCTAACCAGATAGGGTCCGTCAGGGTGCCAGGCGAGGCACTCGATTTGATCGGTATGGCCTGTTAGCTGTATCGGCTTGCTGCCCTCTGGCCCCTTGCCGCCAAAATCCCAGATGATCAGGTCGGTGCCGGCGCACGTGCCGAGATAGCGACTGTTGCAGCTGAAGCCGGTCCACGTCACGCGCGAACCGTAGCCACGCATCTGTGAATCCTTGGCGGAGTTCAAGTACCAGAAGTGCACCGAGCCATCGGCCACCCCGGCGGCGAGGAACTTGCCGTTCGGACTGAACGACACCGTCAGACAAGGCGCATCCCAGAGAAAGCGGCGTGTCTGATAGTTGTGACTGTCGATACGGTGCACCGCCACCTCGCCGACACTCGCCGCACCGAGATGCTGGCCGGACTTGTCGAAAGCCAGGCCCGCGATCGCCTTGGCCGCCGGCGGGAATGCGTGCACCAACTCGCCTTGCGCGTTCCAGACGTTGGCATGCCGTCCGCTCGCAGTCGCCAGCAACTGGCCGCCTGGCGCAAAGGCGAGCCGATCAGTCGTCACCGGCGCCGGGCGCCAACGCTTTGCTTCCTGGCCGGCAGCGTTCCAGAGCGCAACCGTCCCATCCTGGCCCGCCGTCGCCAAATGCTCGCCCTTGGGCTGCCAGGCGATATCGAGCACACCTAACAAATGCTCCCCGATTGGACGTGCGCTCAAGCCGGAAGCGGTGATGTTGCCAAGGAATACCTGACCTTCACCGCCAGCAACCGCGAACTGGCGGCTGTCGGGCGCCCAGACGATGCCAGCGACGTAGTCCTCGAGGGTCGTTTCCGCTCGCTGCTCGAGAATGGGGAAAGACGGGGCCACGTCAGCGGTGGGCGGCGCCTGACGACTTGGCAACGGCGGATGCAAAGCCTGCCTCGAGCTCCCGTCGATCGAGGTTGCGGCCAATGAAAACCAGCCGATTGATGCGCTCGGCCGCACCCCACGGCCGCTCGAGCTGCCCATCGAACATCATGTGTACACCATGGAAAACATAGCGCCGCTCCTCGCCCTGAATGCTCAACACGCCTTTCATCCGAAAGATGTCCTGACCACGACTCTGCAGCAAGTACGACAACCAGTCGTTGAGCTTGTTTGCGTCCAACGGGCACGAATTGGTAATGCCGATGGAACTGATGTCGCCGTCATGATGATGCGAGGCGAACGCGCGCTGCGCCGCGAGCGTCGCACCATCGAGTCGCAAGTTGAATTCAGCCGGCGCGTGCTCGGTGAACAAGGCGTATGCGCCAGCTTGCTTGATCATGAGCGCAACCGACGCGCCAGCACGCGACATGTCAACCACACGGTACCCGGTTGGTTCGATCGGGCCAGCGCACGTGCCGGGAACTTCGTCCGCAGCGAACGCGCGTACGGCAGGCTCGATCGCGGCGGCCAGCGCGGCGGGCGTGGCTGCGGCGATCGGTAGCAGCGCGATGCCGAGAGCGCCGACGTAGGCGTGTGCGTGCGCCTGATGATCGTGGTCGTGGTGAGAATGCCCATCATGTGTCATAGCGCGGCGCAGAGCGTAATTACCCGCTTCGAGCTGGTAGGCACCGGCCCATTCGAAGGGATACTCTGGCTCCAGAAAATCACCGTCAACAGCGAGTGCTCGCTGCAAGTCGAATGCCCCGACATTCAAGACCTGATCTATCGGGACGTCCGCATTGCGGGTGCGAAAGACGCGTGCGGTCTTGTTGATCGCGCGTACCCGACGCTCGATGCGCGCGAGATCAGCGGCCGCAACGAGGTCGGCCTTGTTGAGCAACAACACGTCGGCGAATGCAACCTGCTCAGCGGGTTCCTCGAGTTGGTCGAGGTGCTGCTCGAAATGTTGCGCATCGACGACGGTGATGATCGCGTCCAGCACAAACTGCTGTTTGAGATCGTCGTCGAGAAAGAAAGTCTGGGCGACCGGACCCGGGTCGGCCATGCCGGTGGTTTCGATCATCACATAATCGAATTTGTCGCGACGTTTTAGCAGCTGATTGAGTATGCGAATGAGGTCGCCGCGTACGGTGCAGCAGATGCAGCCATTGT
>JAGRJB010000084.1 GCA_020442965.1 Pseudomonadales bacterium | reverse complement strand
GAACCTCGGTCTCGGACAGGCACAGTTGGCGCGCGAGACGCGCAACCTGGTGACAGCGCTGCGACGCCCCGAGGTCCGCGGCCGGTGGGGCGAGATCACACTGCGGCGCGTGGTGGAACTGGCCGGAATGTCTCAGCACTGCGACTTTTCCGAGCAACAGCATGTCGACGGTGCGGAACGCGTGCAACGCCCGGATCTGGTCGTGCATCTGCCGGACCAGCGTGATTTGGTGATCGACGCCAAGACGCCCCTGGATGCCTACCTCGAAGCGATCGATGCGGACGAGGAGCCGGCGCGCCGTGCCGCACTCGTGAGGCACGCGCGTCAGGTCGAAGCGCGAGTGCGTGACCTCGCTAACAAGAGCTATTGGTCGCAGTTCGACCGCAGCCCCGAATTCGCCATCTTGTTCTTGCCCGGCGACCAGTTCCTGTCCGCCGCACTCACCGAGAATCCGGAGCTGGTCGATCAGGCCTTGAAGCGCAGCGTCATCATCGCGACGCCTTCTACTTTGATGGCAGTACTGAAAGTCGTCGCCTACAGCTGGCGCCAATCGCAAGTTGCTGACAACGCGGCCGTCATCCGCCAGCTTGGCCAGGATCTGCACGCTCGCTTGAGCGTATTCGCAGGACACCTCAGCAAACTCGGCCGGTCGCTGTCCGGCGCAGTCGATACATACAACTCGGCAGTCGGCTCGCTCGAACGCAATGTGATGCCGCAGGCCCGACGCTTTCCTGAACTCGGCGTGACCGGCGACGCGCCGCTACCAGTGATCGAGCCAATCGACAAGATGGTCAGGGCGCCGGTCGGCTCGGACGATCCGGCACTGCCGGCGTTGAGCGAAGACGTATCGTCGGACGCCTCGACCGGTGCCGAGACACGGCAGGCGTGATTGCGGCTGCACGCGAGGCTTTCGCCGCGGCAACTCCGGCGGGATCGGCGCGCTACTTCGCGTGGCTGTACGCGCATCCTAAACAGCGCGCCACACTCGAACTGCTGCTCGCGCTGGAATATGAATTGGAATCGAGCGTCCGCCCGGCCATCGATCACGCTGTCGCCCACGCCCGCCTGGAGTGGTGGGAAGCCGAGGCAGAACGGTTGTTGCGTGGAACTGCGCAACACCCGATCGCACAGATGCTGGGTAGCACGCGAACGACACGACCCTGTCCGCCGATCGACCTGCGAGCATTTATCGCCACGCTGCACTGGGATTTGGCAGGTACGCCCCTGACGACGTCTGCAGAATGGCAGCACTATGCGCGCTCCTGGTCGCGCGCGTTCTTCGAACCACTGGTCCGGTTGTTAGTTGCAGGCGATGCGGACGAAGCGCCTGTTCTTGAGACGAGTCGCAACAGCATCGAGAATTACGCCCAGCGCGCAGGTGGCGCACTTGGAATCGCGCGATCGCTGCGTCGGTCCGCGCCGCTCACCCCCGAGGACGGCGGCAGCGGTACCGGTGATTTCGAGCGAACGGCTCTGCGCAGCGCCGCACTCACTGACTTGCGTACCGCCGTGGCGACGCTCGCTCCCACCGACCAGCCGCGGTTGCGCCCGACGTTGGTGTGGCTCGGCTGCCAGTATGATGCAGTCAGCCGCAACGCTGACGTGATCCCGCCGAGCGGTTGGTCGCTGCTGCGCGCGAACTTTCGTGCCTGGCGTTTCGCGCGATGTGCCACGGCTCAGACCTTCGAATTATCAGGGGCTACATGAACGATTCAATCGACTTCGATCCTCGAAATTACCAGCCCACGGCCGCGGCCCTCGAGGGCCGCACGATCCTGATCACCGGCGCCGGCAGCGGAATTGGTCGGGCGGTGGCCTTGGCCTGCGCGGCCGCTCGCGCGAACGTGGTGCTCGTCGGGCGCACGCTCCGCAAGCTCGAGGCGGTGCACGCCGAGATCAGTGCACGCGATAGCGGTACCGCCACGATTGCGCAGCTCGATCTCGAGCGCGCGATCGCCAAGGACTACGACACGCTCGCGGCTGCCGTACTTGCACGCTTTGGCCGGCTCGACGGCCTGCTGCACAACGCAGCGCTACTCGGCAATCTCAGTGCCATCGCCGATTACGACGTACCCTTGTTTACGCGCGTCATGCATGTCAACGTCACTGCGGCTTTCGCGCTGACCCAGGTATTACTGCCAGCCCTCAAGAAATCGCCGGATGCGCGCGTCCTGTTCACATCGAGTAGCGTCGGTCGTCGCGGACGTGCCTATTGGGGCGCATACGCGGTCTCGAAGTTCGCAATTGAGGGCCTGTCCCAAACGCTCGCTCACGAACTGGGCGGCTCGACCAAGATCACGGTCAACACGATCAATCCCGGCGCCACGCGCACCGCGATGCGACGCCAGGCATACCCGGCCGAGGATCTCGAGAAACTGCCGCTGCCAGAGTCGATTACCGCGCCGTACCTCGCGTTGTTAGGCCCCGTTAGCCGCGGCGTGACGGGTGGCGCGTTCGACGCCCAGCGGACTTGACCGGCTGCGTCTTGCTTGGCCGCGCCTTGGCGGGCCGTGGCTTTGCTGATCGCGCTGCTGGCGCCCTGTTTGGCAGCAGGCCAGCGAGTTCACCCGCGGTGAGCGCACGATACTGGCCGCGCGCCAGCGAACGCTCGAGTCCGAGCGATCCAAACTGGGTCCGCAGAATGCGACTAACGATCGCCCCTTGCCGCTCGAGCAACTGGCGCACATCTTTGCCACTCGCGCCACGGGTAGTGAGGCGATACCAACGATTGGCGGCAGTTGACTCATCGTCGGCATCGTCGGCTGTGACGGCCTGCACCTCGATTCGTTTCGACCCGTCGAGCTGGCCACTCTCCACCCCGGTCAGCTGAGCCGGTCCGAGTACGCCATTCACACGCGCGCTGAACTGGCAGACCTGTGTCTTCACGGAGCGCTGCAGCTCGAGTGCCAGCTCGCCATCGGACGTCAGCAGTTCGAGTCCACCGTCGATGCGCGGCATCGGACTCACGGCGATGAAACGGCGCCCGGCCCGCTTCGGCAAGCGCTCGACGAGCGATTCGTCACCCGGCGAACGGTGGCACAGGAAAACCTGTTCCGGGGCAGCGCGACGGCGGCGCACCATACGGCCATCGAGCCGCACTTCGTCGCCCTCCTGCACGCGCGCACCGAGCGTCGCCACCTGGTTATTGATCGTTAGACGGCCTGCGCTGATCCAGGCCTCGATCTCGCGCCGCGAACCCAAACCCAATTGGGCGAGCGCCTTCTGCAAGCGCTCGCCCATCCGAACCGTGTCTCGGGATTCGGTCAAGCGTCGTGCGACGGCGCTGCGGCGACGAGCCCCGATGCGGCGCGGATGCCGCCGGAATCCTGATCATCAGCTGAGTCATCAGCTGAGTCATCGGTCGAGTCGTTGTCGGCAGCCGCCGCGCCATCACCCGCGTCGTCACCGTCGCCGTCGTCGGCCAACGCCTCGGCACCGGGGCCCTCCGCGTCGACCGGCTGACCAGCAGGGGCGCCAGCGCCCACGTCACTCGCGACGCTCTCGCCATCCAGATCAAGCGGCAGATTGAACTCGGCTATCTCCTTCAACTCCGCCAGCGGCGGTAGTTCGTCGATGGTCTGGAGGTTGAAATAGTCGAGGAAATCTTTGGTCGTCCCGAGAACTTCGGGGCGCCCCGGCACGTCGCGATGACCTACGACGCGGATCCAGCCACGCTCCATCAGGGTCGCGATGATGCTCGAATTGACGGCAACGCCGCGCACCTGCTCGATCTCCGCGCGCGTGATCGGTTGACGGTAGGCAATCAGCGCCAGTGTCTCGAGCAGCGCACGCGTATAGCGCTGGGGTCGCTCGGGCCACAGGCGCGCAACTTCGGTCGCAAATTCCCTGCGGACCTGGATCCGCAAGCCGCTCGCCGTTTCACGGACTTCGATGCCGCGACCGTGGTAGTCGTTAGCGAGCCCATCGAGAACGATGCGCACGGCATTGGCATCCGGCCGCGACGACTCATCGAACAGCTGCACCAGTTCAGCGAGCGGCACGGGGCGCTGCGCCGCCAGCAACGCAGCTTCGATTACATTTCTGACATACGTCTCACTCATGCCTCGCCCTCATCGTCCAATTCATCCTGCAGCTCTGCCGTTGACATCGACGCATCGGCCGTCTCGACCGCAGCCTCGTCCCCGACGGAGGATACCGCGATGTCGTCAACGTCCTTCACCAACCTGAGACCGCGCTCGGCCGAGGCCGCGCGTACGTGCAGCGGAGCATAGGGCTCCGCTTGCACGATATCGATCAAGCCCTCGCGCATCATCTCGAGAATAGCGACAAACGTGATCGTCACGCCCATGCGACCCTCTTCCGGTTTGAATAGCTGTCCGAACTCCACAAAACTGGTGTGCTCGAGTGCGGCAAGAATACTCGACATGCGCTCGCGCACCGACACACGTTCGCGCTGCACATGATGATGCGCGAACAGCTCAGCTCGTTGCACGACGTCGCGGAACGCCAGCAACATTTCCTGCAACGCCACCTGCGGCACGGGGCGCGCCGCCTTGCGCGCGCCGAAATCGATCGTCGCCGACCACGTATCGCGCTCCATGCGCGGCAATCGGTCGATGTCCTCGGCGGCGCGCTTGAAGCGCTCGTACTGCTGTAGCCGCCGCACCAATTCAGCGCGCGGATCAGACTCCTCGTCGTTAGGATCGACCGCTCTCGGCAACAGCATGCGCGACTTGATCTCAGCCAAGGTGGCAGCCATGACGAGATATTCACCCGCCAATTCGAGCTGCAGTTCATGCATCAGCCCGATGTAGTCCATGTACTGCCGCGTGATGTCAGCGATCGGGATATCGAGGATGTTCAGGCCCTGCCGCCGGATCATGTAGAGCAACAAGTCGAGCGGACCTTCAAACGCTTCGAGAAACACCTCGAGCGCCTGCGCCGGGATATACAGATCCTTCGGCAACTGGGTCAGCGGCTCGCCATTGATCACCGCGAACGGCATCTCGACCTGCTGCGGAGCCGGTAGAACGGCGACGCTCTCGGGGGGATTGGACGCAACGATGCGCAACTCAGGTTTTGCCACTTTCCGATCCTTGCCGAGCTTGGACTCGGCTGCACTCAAACTTGTCGATCGGGCCGCAGGTGCATCGCACGACGCACCTCATCGAGTGTCGCGCGCGCCGCTTCACGCGCTTTCTCGCAGCCCTCGGAGACGATATTGCGCACCAGGTCCGGGTTCTCCTCGAACTCGCGCGCACGTTGCCGCATACCCTCGATCTCCGCCACCACTCGGTCGATGAGCGGTTGTTTGCATTCGAGACAGCCGATACTGGCCGAGCGACAGCCTGCTTGCACCCACGACTGTGTCGCCGCGTCAGAATAAATCTTGTGCAGATCAAAAACCGGACATTTGTCGGGGTCGCCCGGATCCGTGCGCCGCACACGCGCCGGGTCAGTCGTCATGGTCTTCAACTTCTTGACGACCGCATCGGGTGACTCTCGCAATCCGATGGTGTTGCCATATGACTTGGACATCTTGCGACCATCGACGCCCGGAACCTTCGGTGTCGCCGTCAGTAGCGCTTGCGGCTCCGGCAGGATCGAGACGCTGCTGCCTTCGAGATAACCTAGCAAGCGCTCGCGGTCCGCTACCGTCAGGCGGGTATTGCTTTCCACCAGCGCGCGACCCTTCTCGAGCGCGGGCACGTCGCCGTCTTCCTGGTACTTCTTGCGCAGCTGCCGGTACATCGAACTATGCCTTCCGCCGAGTCCCGCAACCGCGTTTTCGGCCTTTTCAGCAAAATCCGGCGCGCGACCGTAGAGGTGGTTGAAGCGACGCGAGATTTCGCGTGTGATCTCGACGTGCGCGACCTGGTCTTCACCCACGGGCACGAACGCTGGCCGGTACAACAAAATGTCGGCGCTTTGTAGAACCGGGTAGCCAAGAAACCCGTAGGTGGTCAGGTCCTTGTCGGCCAGTTCGGCCTGCTGATCCTTGTAGGTCGGAACGCGCTCGAGCCACCCCAGCGGCGTGATCATCGACAGCAACAAGTGCAGCTCCGCGTGCTCCGGTACCAGTGACTGCACAAAGATCGTGCTGACGGTCGGATTGAGTCCCGCCGCGAGCCAGTCGACGAGCATGTCGTGCGTGAACCTGGGCAAGTCCGTGGTGTCTTCGTAGCCCGTGGTCAACGCGTGCCAATCGGCGACGAAGAAAAAGCACTCGTATTGATACTGCAGCTCGGCCCAGTTCTTGAGAGCCCCGTGGTAATTACCTAGATGCAGCAGGCCAGTCGGACGCATTCCAGAGAGAACGCGCTTGGTTTGCGGATGGGCACTCATGAACGGGTCAAAATTATACAGGAGCGAAGGTGAAACCGAGCGGGTCTAGACGACCGCGGCCCGCGCGCACCAGGACCGGCGGTGTCGCAGCCAAATCAACGACCGTCGTCGGCTCGATCCCGCAGTGACCCGCGTCGAGCACTGCGTCGACCTGCCGTTCCAGCCGCTCGCGAATGGCGCCCCCATCGGTGAGCGGCAAATCGTCGCCCGGCAGCATCAGCGTTGAACTCATCAACGGCTCGCCCAGCTTGTTCAACAACGCCAACGCAACCGGGTGATCCGGAATACGTACCCCGATCGTGCGCCGACGATCGTGCTGCACGCGCCGCGGTGTCTCGCGGGTTGCTGGCAGAATAAAAGTGTAGGGGCCAGGAACGGTTGACTTCAACAATCGAAACTCGGCGTTGCCGATTCGCGCGTAGCGCGCGACCTGCGCGAGATTCTCACAGACGAGCGTAAAGTTGTGATGGCGGTCCGTTTGACGAATTCGACGAATCCGCTCGAGCGCTTCTTTGTCCCCGATGTGGCAACCGAACGCATAGCATGAGTCAGTTGGATAGGCGATCAGACCACCCGCCCGCACGATTTCGACCGCTTGACTGATTAGTCGCGATTGCGGATCAACGGGGTGAATCTCGAAGTACTGGGTCAAGAACTCTGCGGACGGCGTCTGAGCGGGCGCTTCGAGTATCATACGTTCTTTATTCGTACGTAGATGAATCGATATGGTGACGCCGACACCTCAACTGGAGGACGACCCTGCCAGGCGCCGTCAGCGACTGCACGACGCGTTGGCGACAGCGCTCGAACCGACGGATCTCGAGATCTTCGACGACAGCGCTCAGCACGTTGGGCACGCGGGTGCGCGCGAGGGCGGGCACTTTCGTGTCCGCGTCGTGTCCCACAGGTTCGTTGGGTTAGCCGTTCGGGAACGCCACCGCCTGGTTTATGATGCCGTTGCCGGCCTCATGGGCTGCGGTGTTCACGCTCTGTCGATCGATGCGCGCACACCAGCGCAAGAATGAAAACGTTTCTAAGTAAATCCCTCAACTCATTGAGATTCAATATGAAATTTATCCAAATCCTGTTGGTCGTACTGGTAGCCAGCCTCGTCGGCTGCAAACAGGGCGCCGCGCCCACGACGACCGATGCGGCAACAACTGCCGCGGTCAAGCCCCTCATGACGGTCAACGGCCAGGCCATCACACCCGAATTCTTCGATTTCTACGTAAAAAACGTGGCGGGCAAACCGGCGTCAGAGCTGACCGCGGCGGAACGCACACGGGCCCTGGACAGCCTCGCGCGCATTTACGTGCTCACGCAGGCCGCCGAGAAAGAAGGTGTTCTGAAGGATCCAGAGAACGCCAGCCGCATGGAGCTCTCGCGTCTGTCAGTGCTGCAGGCTGCCGCCGCTCAGCACTACTTGAAAGACAAGACGCCGACCGAGCAGGAATTGCGCGCCGAATATGAAACCCAGATCGCGGACACACCGCAGCAGGAATTTCGCGCACGCCACATCCTGGTGCAGAGTCCCGAACTCGCGGAACGCGTCATTTCCCAACTCAATAAGGGCGCCGATTTCGGGAAGCTCGCCAAGAGCCTGTCGATCGACGGCTCAAAAGAGAATGGCGGCGATCTCGGCTGGTTCTCGCCCAATGCCATGGTCAAGCCATTCTCCAACGCCCTGATGCAGTTGAAGAAGGGTCAGTTCACGCAAACGCCCGTGCAGACGCAATTTGGCTTTCACGTGATCAAACTCGACGATGTGCGCGAGGCGTCGCCGCCGTCGTTCGATCAAGCCAAGGAGCAGCTGGGTCAGATCCTGCAGCGGAAGAAACTCCAAAAGTACTCGGACGATCTCCTGGCAGCCGCCAAGATCGACCCGCCGCTTACCCCCGCCGCGGATGCGGTGCCGGCGGCCGCGGCGACGACGCCCGCTACGCCGAGCGACGCGCCGGCACCGAAGTAGGTCCGCGCAGGGCTGCCAGCGCAAGCTGGCAGCCACTCTCGGGCGCGCCAGCGTAGCCTTGATCCGCGGTTTACCGAGGCGCCCGCTTTGTCTTGAGGATCGTCGCGAGCTCCGCTGCGCCAAGTACCGGCACGTCTAACGACTCGGCCTTGGCGAGCTTCGAGCCCGCATCAGCACCGGCGATGACATAGCTGGTTTTCTTCGATACGCTGCCAGATGTCTTGGCACCCAGCTCGCGCAGCGCCTGCTCGGCCTCCTCGCGCTTGAAGTTGGGCAGCGTTCCCGTGAGCACGAATGTGAGACCTGCGAGCGGCGAGTCGGCGCCTCGACGTTCCAGATCGGGCCAATGCACCCCCTGCTCACGCAACGCCGTGATCATCTGCCGATTGCGGGGCTCGGCCAGAAATCGCGCCACTGCGCTTGCACTGACCGGCCCAACGTCCGGTGTTTCCATGATCGCTTCGACACGCGCCGCGCTGAGCGCCTCCAGGCTACCGAACTGCTCCGCGAGCGCCCGCGCCGTCGTCTCACCGACGTCGGGTATGCCGAGCGCGAACAGGAATCGTGGCAGGGTTGTCGATTTACTGCGCTCCAGGGCCGCGCTGACGTTCGCGGCTGAGCGCTCGCCCATCCGATCGAGCGCCGCGAGTTGCGTCACGGTCAAACCGTAGAGATCGGCAGGCGTGCGTACAACATCCGCATCGACCAACTGCTCGATCAACTTGTCCCCCAAGCCCTCGACGTCCAGCGCGCGGCGGCTGGCGAAGTGCTTGAGCCACTCCTTGCGCTGTGCGCGGCAGACCAGCGTACCGCCCGTACACCGTGCCACGGCTTCATCATCTTCGCGGCGGACCGGCGAGCCACACACCGGGCAGTTGGCCGGCAACCGTATGACTTCAGCGTTGGCGGGCCGTCTTTCAAGCAATACGCGCGCAATCTCCGGAATAACGTCGCCCGCCCGACGTACCACCACGGTATCGCCGATGCGCACATCTTTGCGCTCGACTTCGTCCATGTTATGCAACGTCGCGTTACTAACAGTCACCCCACCGACGAACACTGGCGCCAGGCGCGCAACCGGCGTTAGCGCGCCGCTGCGCCCGATCTGGAAATCCACACCGATGAGCGTCGTCAGCTCCTCGTCCGCCGGAAATTTGTGCGCGATCGCCCAGCGCGGTGCGCGCGAGACAAATCCAAGTCGTTCCTGATCCGCTCGCGAATCGACTTTGTAGACCACACCGTCAATCTGATACGGCAGCTGCGCCCGACGCGCTCCGATCTTTCGATAGTATTCGAGGCACCCTGCCACTCCCTCGACGCGCGCGATTTCGGGGCAGGTTCGCAGACCCCAGCTGCGCAACCGGGCTAACAGCTCGGTCTGCGACGCGGGTGGCGCGCTGCCCTCGCACTGACCAATCGAGTAGAAAAATACGTCGAGCGGTCGCGACGCTGTGACACGTGCATCGAGTTGCCGCAGCGAACCGGCTGCCAGATTGCGCGGATTGACATAGATCTTCTCGCCGCGTTCCGCAGCTTCGCGATTGACACGATCAAAGCCAGCCAACGGCAGGAACACTTCGCCACGAACTTCAATGACCGCGGGTGCGGCGCCGCGCAGGCGCTGCGGCACGCTGCGAATGGTACGTACATTGGCCGTGACGTCCTCGCCCGTCACACCGTCGCCACGCGTGGCAGCGCGTTCGTAAACGCCAGCGACGTACAGGATCGAGACGGCAAGACCATCAAGCTTTGGCTCGGCCGCGTAGACGACGGGTTCGGCCTCGGCGTCACGGCCCAGACGCTCGCGCACGCGACGATTGAAGGCTTCGATGTCGCTGTCAGCGAAGGCGTTGTCGAGTGACAACATCGGCACT
>JAGRJB010000083.1 GCA_020442965.1 Pseudomonadales bacterium | reverse complement strand
ACACCGAATTCGCCCTTCGGCGCCTCGACCGCCGCATAGGTCTCACCCTCGGGCACGGTGTAGCCCTCGGTGAACAGCTTGAAATGGTGGATCAACGATTCCATGTCGCCCTTCATCTCCACACGACGCGGCGGGCGAATCTTGCGATCGTCGAACATCACCGGGCCAGGGTTGGCACGCAACCAATCGACACACTGTTTGATGATACGGTTGCTTTGACGCAGCTCCTCCATGCGGACCAGATAGCGTGCATAGCAGTCGCCGCCCACGCCCACCGGTATATCGAAGTCGAGCTCGCCATAGACCTCATACGGCTGCTTCTTGCGCAAATCCCATTCGACACCCGAACCGCGCAGCATGGGCCCCGAGAACCCCAGTGCCATTGCACGCTCAGGAGTGACGACCGCGATATTGACGGTCCTTTGTTTCCAGATCCGATTGTCTGTGAGCAGCACTTCGATGTCATCGATCGCGGCCGGGAATCGTTCGGTGAAATCCGCGATGAAATCGAGCAGCGTGCCGGAACGCGCTTCGTTCAGGCGAGCAGCATCCTTCTCGGAGCGCCACTTCGAGCTCTGATAGTTGGGCATCGTATCCGGCAGGTCGCGATAGACGCCCCCGGGCCGATAGTACGTCGCGTGCATCCGTGTACCGGAAACCGCCTCGTAGCAATCCATCAGGTCCTCGCGATCCTTGAACGCAAGCAGGAACACGGTCATCGCACCGATATCGAGGCCGTGCGCGCCCAGCCACATCAGATGGTTGAGCACGCGGGTTATTTCATCGAACATCACGCGGATGTACTGCGCCCGGATCGGCGGTTCAATACCTAACAACCGCTCGATCGCGAGCACATAAGCATGCTCATTGCACATCATCGAGACGTAGTCGAGTCGATCCATGTAACCAATCGACTGGTTGAAGGGCTTGGACTCGGCGAGTTTCTCGGTACCTCGATGCAGCAGCCCGACATGCGGATCCGCCTTATGGATGACTTCGCCGTCCATCTCGAGCACGAGCCGCAACACGCCGTGCGCTGCAGGATGCTGCGGCCCAAAGTTCATCGTGAAATTGCGAATCTCCGCCATGATTACCCTCAGCTCTTGACCGCAGGCTGAGCCACGGTGGCGGATGTTAGGGCCGGATCGTACCGGCTGTCATGGCGTATGACCTTCGGGACGAGCGTGCGCGGCTCGATACTGACCGGTTCGTAAATCACGCGACGCTGCTCCGGGTCGTAGCGCACTTCGACATTGCCGATGAGCGGGAAATCCTTGCGGAATGGATGGCCGATGAAGCCATAGTCGGTAAGAATTCGGCGCAGGTCGGGATGGCCGCTGAAGAGTATTCCAAACAGGTCGAACGCCTCGCGCTCGAACCAATTGGCCGACGGCCAGATGTCGACCAGCGAATCGATCATCGGGTCCTCGGCATCGATGCAGCGCGCGCGCAAGCGCAACCGGACGTTGTGCGTAATCGACAACAGATGGTATGCGACGGCGAACCGTGCGCCGTCATGCGGCCTGCGTGCGCTATCACGCTCGACGCCGCGGCTGAAGCCGGACCGCGTGGCGGACGTCGTGCGCCACTCATCCACGCGGTAATCGAGATAGTCGACGCCGCAGACATCCATCAGCATCTCAAAGCGAAACTCATCCGCATCACGCAAGGTGCGACAGACCTCGAGCAATTGCTCAGGCTCCACCTCATAGCACAGCTCGTCCGCTAGCGCAGCGACCCGCCGCAGTTGCGCGCCGAGTCGGGCGTGGATTTGCGCCGCCAGGTTTGTCATACGCTCAGTCACTAACGATCTCGTCCATTCAGGTAGCTCAGCGCTGCATCAAGCGGCAATCGAGCTCGTGCGCACGATCTTCTTCTGTAACTGGATGATACCGTACACGAGCGCTTCGGCACTCGGCGGGCAGCCGGGCACATACACATCCACCGGGACTATCCGATCGCAGCCTCTGACTACCGCATAGGAGTAATGGTAGTAACCACCGCCATTGGCACACGAGCCCATCGAGATCACCCAGCGCGGCTCGG
>JAGRJB010000082.1 GCA_020442965.1 Pseudomonadales bacterium | reverse complement strand
GGCTGTCCAGCTCGAACAACACCTGCCCGGCCTGGACCCGATCGCCTTCACGTACCAGCAACTTGGACACGCGCGCGCTGATCTTCGCCGACACGTTGATACTGTCGGCATCCGCCATGCCCTGCACGACATCCGCCGGGGCGCGGAATGCCAACCACAACCCGACGACAATGAACGACACCACGATCACGATCGTCACAACGCCCACCCACCGGCGCGCGCCGGACGGCGCTGACGACGACTGCTCCTCCAGTGCCGGCGGCATCGCAGGCCGATCCACCGGCGGTGTCGTGTCCGGGCGCTGCGCATCTGGCCCGCTGGTCTCGCTCTCGCTCATTGCTGCAGCACCTTGTCCGCTCGACGGAAATAGTCTGGGTAGTGATCGAGCCCGCCGCTGATCTCCAGCAGGCGCGCGAGCGCCACGTCGTACTCGTAGGCCGCCTGTGCGCGCTCGACCATGGCGCCTCCAAGCTGCAGCTGCGCATCGATTACGTCCAGCGATGTCACCTGTCCTTCGCGGAACGAGAGCTCCTGCAAGCGCAGGCTCTCGCGGGCCAGCTCAATCGAGCTGTCGAGCAACAAGTACTGCTGGCGCGCTGATTCCAGATCGTTGTAAGTCTTGCTCACGCCGGTGCTGATCTGGTTGCGGGCCTCGCGCAGTCCCGCCTCGGCCTGGACTTGCTGCTCACGGGTCGCAGCGATCTGGCGAGGCCGGTCGCTACCTGAAACGAAGGTGTATCGTAGCCCGATTCCAAACGCCCAGTCGGCATCGGTTATCAGCGCATCGTCGCGGTGCAGGTCGTATTGGCCGAATGCATAGAGCTGCGGCTTGAGCCTGGCCTTCTGCGCTTTCACCCCTTCGCTGGCTTGCTCACCCAATGCCTGCAAGCGGCGGATTTGCGGATGCCGCGAGAGTGCGGCCTGGCGAAAAGTCTCCAGCGGACCCGGTGAGGTGCTGATCACAAACAACGGGGTCGTCGTGCCAACGGGCCGGTCGCTGCGCAACAGGTTTGCCAACGAGGCGCTGATCGTGTCCAGATCGTTGCGCGCGCGCTGGTATTCGCGCTCGGCCTGATCGCGAGCCACCGTTGCCTGCAGGCGCTGCGCCTTGGTCGCGAAGCCTTCGCGCTCGAGCTTTTCGGCATTTTCGACGTGGCGCCGCAGACCATCGCGCACGTTGCGGCGCACTTCGAGCGCCTGCCGGGCCAGTTGCTGGCCGAAATAGGCTTGCACCAGCTGCAGCACCTGGGACTGCGACTCGAGGTCCCGTTCAGCTGATGCCTGGCGCACCCCAGCGACCGCTGCCGCCTGTGCGGCCGGGATTTGTCCGCCGCTGTAGAGCGGCAGCACCGCGCTCAGTATGGGTCGCAGCCGCCAATCGCGTTCACGGAACTGCAGCGGACTGTCGATGCCGAACGCGCCTGCGACCGGTGCCAACGAACCTAGCGGCAGGGTCAGAGACTTCTGGAACTGCATCTGCTGCACGTCCACCGAAACCTCCGGCAGTCGAAGCGACTGAGTGGCTTCGGCAAGATCGATCTTGCCGCGCACGTTGGCATCGGCTGCGGCCAGCGCATCCGACGTCTGTTCCAGCGTCGCTCGGGCCTCCTCGAAGCTCAGCCTGTGCGGCGCAATCTCCTGCGCCCACGCAGCGCTACCTAGCGCGGTGCCGAGCAGGCAGGACAGGGCACAAGACAGCCTAGTGGCGATGGTGACTTCCGCACATCGGGATCATTCGACCTGATTGTACTGATGCATTTTATCGCACTGGTTGTGAGCTGCAGTCATGCGTCAAGCGTGACGATGTAATGCGGCCTTGTCTGTAGGAATTTGCCGACGTATATCCCGGACATTCGTACGGTTGCGGTCCGAGGTACAGATGATCGCGCGGGCAGCACTGTTGGACGATGCCCGGCGACCAAGCCTGCGCTGATCCGCGGTCACGATGCATGGTGCGAGCCTGTTATTTGCGCTCTCGCGGAGCGTGACAGGCGGTGACAGTGTCCCGTACGGCAGGTCTCGTTAGTTGTCTTGAGGCTGCATGAGCTACCCTGAACCCACTGCAGCAAACGACGACGAGAAAATCATGGGACTTTTGGTGGATGGGCAATGGCAGGACAAGTGGTACGACACCCAGGACACTGGTGGGCGCTTCGAGCGATCGAGGAGCCAATTCCGCAGTTGGATCACGGCCGACGGTCAGGCGGGGCCAACTGGCGGGGTCGGGTTCAAGCCAGAAAGCGGCCGCTATCACCTGTATGTGTCTTACGCCTGTCCGTGGGCGCACCGGACGCTGGTGATGCGCGCATGGAAAGGGCTGGAACAACACATTGGTGTCTCAGTGGTGCACCCGCTGATGCTCGAGAATGGCTGGGAACTGCGCACGGATTTTGACGGCGCCACCGGTGATCTGCTGTACGGATTCGACAAGGTCTATCAGCTGTACCAGAAGGCCGACCCGCACTACAGCGGTCGCGTGACGGTGCCGACGCTGTGGGACAAACAGCGCGAGACCATCGTCAGCAACGAATCCGCCGAGATCATTCGCATGTTGAACACGGCGTTCGACGATGTCGGCGCGCGGGCCGGCGATTACTACCCAAAGGATCTGCGCGCAGAGATCGATCCCATCAACGAAACGATTTACGACCGCGTCAACAACGGCGTCTACAAGGCGGGCTTCTGCACCACTCAGGCCGCCTATGACGAGGCGGCGACGGCGCTGTTCGAGACGCTCGAGAACTTGGAAAGTCGTCTCGGCGAAAGCCGCTACTTGCTGGGCAGCACCCTGACCGAAGCCGATTTGCGGCTATGGACTACGCTGGTGCGCTTCGACGCGGTGTACGCGACGCACTTCAAGTGCGACAGGAAGCGCATCGTCGATTATCCGAACCTCAACGGCTTGCTGCGCGACATTTACCAGATGCCCGGAGTGGCCGAAACTGTCTACATGGAGCACATCCGCCACCATTATTTTCGCAGCCACCCGACGATCAATCCGTACGGCATCGTGTCGATCGGTCCGGTCCTCGACTTCAGCGCGCCGCACGATCGCGAGCGGCTGGGGAAGCGGGAAATCCGCCGCGGCTGATCGTGCCGCCGTGGCGGAGTTCGGGAAGTTGACTGCGGCAAGAGGACCGATGGCGACCGACGGAGGCATGGATGGCAACGGATGAGATCATCCACGCTTACGGCTCCAAGGCAGCCGGCCTGGCGGACTTGCTTGGCGCCGTCGTGTCCGCCCGGGACCCCGATCGCGGCGTGATCGAGCCGTGGGCTGAGACCGTCTCCGGCCGCATCCTCGACGTCGGCGCGGGAACCGGACGCTGGAGCGGTCAACTTGCGTCACTGGGGCACGCCGTCGAAGGACTTGAGCCCGTCGACCAGTTCATCGAGATCGCCCGCCGGACCCACCCCGGTGTGGTGTTTCGACACGCCTCGCTTGCCGACCTTCGCGGATCCGAAGTGGAGTTGACCCGCTTTCGTGGAC
>JAGRJB010000081.1 GCA_020442965.1 Pseudomonadales bacterium | reverse complement strand
TCTTCAACTTCGTGCAGCCGATCGCGGGCTTCACGCAGATGAAGGGCAACGCCAACGCCCGTTTCCCCGAATACTCGGGCAGCATTTCCTCCGGATACCAGGCGGCCGTGGCCAATACAGACTGGAAATGGTTTGTGAATGGCGACCTGAACTACGTTGGCAAGACCTTCGTCGACGAGAGCAATCTCGCGTACTGCAAGGCTTACACACTTGGCAACTTGCGCGCTGGCGGCGAGAAGAACGGCATGCGCATCGAGGGCTTCGTCAAGAACGTGTTCGACGACGATAGCTGGTCAGCATGCGCTCGATGGACCGACTTCGACGCGGCGCCGAGCCTGGGCCAGCTAACAGTCTATCAGGGTGTTGCCGTTACACCCCAGGTACCGCGCCAGTACGGTATTCGCGTCAGCATGAGTTTCTGACGCGCGTGTCAAGGAGAACGTACTTGATTCGACCTGGCTACCCACGGGGCTCGGTTGCCTTGGTAGTTATCACCGCCGTGTTTTTCGGGCCACCAACCGTGGGCAATGCCCAGCAGGCCGCCGGCGCGGCACTCGAAGAAGTCGTGGTTACCGCCCGCAAGCGAGAAGAATCACTGCACGAAGTACCCATCGCAGTGACCGCATTTTCCGAAAGTGCGATCGCGGCGATCGGCGTAAAGGGGCTCGAAGACGTCGCGCTGCGAACGCCAGGATTGCAGTTCAGTGAGCAAGCCGGTCAGATCCCGGGCCGCTTCAACTGCTCGATACGTTTTCGCGGCATGAACGTGAACTCCGAACAGCCGGTCGCGCAGCTCGGCTCGCTGTTCATCGACGGCATCTATGTGGCTTCTGGATGTAACAGTCTGGGCGCCGAAGACCTCGCACGCATCGAGGTCGTCAAAGGTCCGCAGGCCGTGTATTTCGGTCGCAACACGTTCGGCGGTGCGGTCAACTACGTCACCAAAGATCCTGGCAACGACTGGGGCGGCAAGACAACGCTCAGCGCAGCCCAACACGACGACTATGAATTCACCGGTGCAATCGAAGGACCTATCGTTGCGGACAAATTGTCGTTCCGTGTATCCGGCCGTTATTACGACCGTGGCGGTATTTACGGTACAACCAATGACGGCTCGGAGCTTGGCAAACAAAAGACGCGCTCGGTGGCCACCAAGCTGGTCTTCAAGCCGACCGACACATTCACGATGCGTGTCCGGGGCCAGTACGCTGAGGATCGCGACGGGCCGGCCGGCGCAGGCTTCATATCGGGTAGGCTGAACGACACCTGCTCGGGCACAACGGGCCCCAATGGCAGACCTCGTGGTCGTTATATCTGCGGCACGATTCCGTCCATCAACAGCGCTAACACGGTCAATGCGAACGGCAA
>JAGRJB010000080.1 GCA_020442965.1 Pseudomonadales bacterium | reverse complement strand
TGCACGGACCGCACCATTCGGCCCAAAAATCCAACAGTACCGGCTTGTCAGACTGCAGAACGTCCTCGCCGAATGTGGCGTCGCTGGTGTGCACGATGTGCTGGCTACTCACGCGGGTTAACCTCCGTTGATTGGTGACCCGCACTTGCGACGAGTCGACAGATAAAGTGTTGTGGTATTTGTCGGGGCGGGCTGCGTGAAAGCCGTGCCACGGCTGCCGACAAAGGAGTTAGAATTGCAGCTTGCGCTTGCGGGTATAGCCCTAATATTTGAGCCCAATAGTGAGCCGGTTGATGAGCGATAGACCGGGTGACCGGAGATTTGATTCGAGCGGCAGGTGCATGGGGCCACCGCGGCTTGGGCGTATTTTGTAGCCGTTCTGGGGGAAATTTGCAAGCTTTGAAGATACTAAATGACCGATAAACACCTTTCTGACCTGCGATACGATTCCCTGGATCTGGTTCCCGAGGTCGCGCGCGGCATCGCCGATGCGGGGTTCATCAGGTGCACGCCCGTACAGGCCTGCACGCTGCCGATTGCGCTCCAGGGCCGCGATGTGGCGGGCCAGGCCCAAACGGGCACTGGCAAGACGGCGGCGTTTCTCGTCGCTCTTTACCAACGTCTGCTCACGCATCCACCCGCAGCGGGCCGCAGTGCCACCGGTATTCGTGCGCTGTGCCTTGCGCCAACCCGCGAGCTGGCGCTGCAGATCTTCAAGGACGCGGAAGTGCTGGGTCGTCACACGGGCCTCAAGACGGCCGTGGTCTTTGGTGGTGTGGATTACGAAAAGCAACGCCAACAACTGGCCGACGGCGTCGACGTGCTGATCGGTACGCCCGGTCGAGTCATCGACTATTTCAAACAACACGTCTACGACATGCGCCATGTGCAAGTCGTCGTGTTGGACGAAGCGGATCGCATGTTCGATCTCGGTTTCATCGCCGATATCCGCTACATCCTGCGACGCATGCCGGAGCCCGAGCAGCGGCAATCGATGCTGTTCTCGGCCACCCTATCGCAGCGTGTGCTCGAACTCGCCTACGAGCACATGAACGATCCGGAGCTTGTGCGCATCGAGCCGGATCGAATGACTGCGGATCTCGTGCGGCAGAGCATCTACTTCCCGGCAATGGAAGAAAAGATCCCACTGCTGATCGGTTTGCTGAAGCTCACTGATGCGCATCGGACAATGGTGTTCGTCAACACGAAGCGAGTCGCCGAGAAACTCGAAGCCGCGCTGGTTGCCAACGGCTTATCCGCCCAGGCGCTGTCCGGCGATGTACCGCAGAACAAGCGCCTGCGACTGATGCGCGAATTTCATAGCGGCGAGCTGGCGGTGCTGATCGCTACCGACGTCGCATCGCGCGGACTGCACATACCGGACGTGAGCCACGTGTTCAATTACGACCTGCCGCAGGATCGCGCGGACTACGTGCATCGTATCGGCCGCACCGCACGCGCCGGCGCCGCGGGCGATGCGATCAGTTTCGGTTGTGAGGAGTATGCGATCTCGCTGCCCGAAATCGAGGACTACATCGGACACAAGATCCCGGTTGTACCGGTGACGCCCGACTTGTTAGCACAAAACGTCAAGGTAGCCGCCTATCGCCCGCGCCCCGATGGGCCGCGGCCGGGCGGACCTGGCGGCGGGCGGCGTGGCGGTCCGCCGCGCGCGGGAAATAAGGGGCGTAGCGGAGGCGGTGGCGGCGCCAGACGATCGTCGTCGGGGCCCAGGCGCGGTGGGTCGCGATCTAGCTGATGTTGTACGCAAGCTCTGCCACGCTATCGATGCGCTGAAACTCGTCATGCGCGTGCGCAGTTCCGTCCGAATCAGGGCGGCACACGCCATACACCCAGCGTATACCGGCCGCGTGCGCAGCGTGCAGCACCGGTCGGCTGTCATCGGCAAACAGGCTGCGGGCCGGATCGAAACCAAAGCGCTGTTGCGCGCGCTCCCAGAACAACGGCTGCTCCTTCGGTGCGTCGAACTCCGCGGAGCTGGCTGCATCATCCAGAAGGTCGAGCACGCCCGTATAGCCGTGCTTGATCGCCAGCGTTGTCGGATGCGAGTTGGTCAACAAGACCACACGCTTGTCCGCCGCTCGCAGCCGCTTGAGGAACTGTTGTGCGCCCGGTAACCAACCGACGCGAGCTTTCGCTTCGTGATGCAGCGCGACGATATCGAGCCCCAGCTCGCGGCTCCAGAACTCGATGCAGTACCACTCAAGCGTCCCTTCGCGTGCCTTGAAGCGTGGCGCGAGATCAGCGTACGCAGCTTCGAGCGACAGGGCCTTGCGGGCCGCATAGCGTTGCGGGACTAGCTTGGTCCAGATGTAGTTGTCGTACGACAGATCGAGCAGCGTGCCGTCGAGATCGAGGCAGACGGTGTCGATCGCATGCCAATCAGGTCGAGGGTCCGGCATCAGCCGCGTATCATAGCGCGCCTGTGATCGATGACACTGCTGCAATCCGCGTGGATTTCCACACTCACAGCCATTTTTCCGATGGCGTTCTGTCACCGACTGCGCTGGTTGCACGCGCTGCCGATCGCGGCGTCGCGACGCTTGCGTTGACCGATCACGACACGCTCGCGGGACTCGACGAAGCTGCGGCGGCCTGCGCGGCCCACGGCATGCAGTTCCTGCGCGGCGTGGAGGTGTCGGGCAGTTTTCGAGGCCAGGCGATACACATCATCGGGCTGGGGGTTGCGCACGATGCGCCGCAGCTCGACGAGCACATCGGCGCGATCAACTGTCGGCGTCGCGAGCGGATCGGTGAGATTGGCGAACGGCTCGAGAAGCGCGCGCGCTTGCCGGGCCGGGAGATTGCGGCGCGCATTCTGGCCGCACAGCACGCGCCGACGAGATTACATATCGCGCGCGAACTCGTTAGCGGCGGGTATGCCGACGGCATACAGCACGCGTTCGATCGCTGGCTCAATCGCGGCAAGCCTGGTCACGTGCCGATCGAATGGCCCGGCATCGACGCCACCTTGACGGCGCTGCGTTCCGCCACACCGCACGTGGTTCTGGCCCACCCGCATCGCTACCGCTTGTCCGCAGGCGGTCTGCGCACATTGATCAGCAATTTCGTTACAGCTGGCGGTAGCGGGCTCGAGGCGAGTCTCGCGGGCATGAGCGCCGTCGACGCCGATCGAATCGCATCGCTTTGTCGGAAGTTTCGGCTCGCCGCATCGCTCGGCTCCGATTTTCACGATCCGGCCGTGCCATGGAATCCGCTCGGCCGCTGGCTTAAGCTACCCGATGGACTTGAGCCCATCACAAACCGCTTCGAGCGCAGCCATGTCGGAAACTGAGGATAACGTCGATCGAGAGCTGTTTCGCAACGTGCAGCGACTGCGTGATCTGCGAATCGAGCACCGCGATCTCGACGAGGTGATCCACCGTCTATCGCTCGATATCCATATCGATCAACTACAGCTCAAACGCCTCAAGAAGCGCAAACTCGGCTTGAAGGACCAGATCCTGCGGCTCGAGAGCGAATTGATTCCGAATCTCAACGCGTGAACGAGAACCGCCCCCCCCGCGATTTGTTTGTACAGCTGACCCGCCCCGAGGTGCTGGGCGAAGTCGTGGGCATTGTCATCGCAGTGCTGATTGCCTTGATGGGCGCGCATTTCCTGCGTCGCTGGTACGAGAAACACCCACCGTCCCCTGATCACCCACGCTGGCAGCTGCTGTTGATCGAGACAACCGTCAGGCTGGCGCCGTTTTTCTTTGCGGCAGTGCTGCTGCTCGGCGTGCGCGCAGCACTCGGAATCCTCGATCTGCATACCGCGGTCATAGACGTTGCCCTGCAGCTCGTTACCGCGCTGCTGTTGGTGAGTCTCGGGGTTTACCTGCTGCGTCTGTCGCTAGGGCCCAAGAGCTGGGTCAGAACCTGGGAGAACCAGATTACGGCCGTAGTCTGGCTGATGATGAGCTTCCATCTGCTCGGTTGGTTCGATGCCATGGAACGCTACCTGGACGCCTTCGATCTGCTGCCGGGCAAAGCCACCTTCACGCTGTGGGCTCTGCTGAAGGGCATAGTCGTCGTCACCGGCTTCATGATCATTACGTCGCTGGTGGCGCGTGCGATCGAACGGCGCGTGATGCGGCTCGACGGCGTGGCGATGTCCACGCGGATCGGCA